>CAZLUY010000478.1:0-3315 GCA_964562785.1 uncultured Limnohabitans sp.
GTCTTGAAAACTGAAATAATCAACTTCTGGAAACTGATCTCCTGGAGTTAGCATGGCAAAGAGCAAAACTACCAACCAGGTGGTTGCCAGAATTAATCGCAGCATAGATTACTTCCCAACCAACTCCTTGTACTGATCAGCTGATAGCAAATTATCAGGGAGATCATCTGTAAGCTTTACCTTGATCATCCAACCTGATTCATAGGGAGAATCATTAACCTGCTCAGGGCTATCCTCAAGCTCCTCATTCATCTCAATGATTTCGCCGGTAACAGGCATGAAAAGATCGGAAACAGTTTTTACAGCTTCAACAGAACCAAAAACCTCTCCTCCATCGAGCGTTTCACCTACGGTTTCAACCTCCAGATAGACAATGTCTCCCAGCTCTCCAGCTGCAAATTCAGTAATACCAATGGTGGCTGTATCGCCATCAACTCTTACCCACTCGTGATCTTCAGTGTACTTTAAATCGTCAGGAAAATTCATATGTATTTGTATTAAAAGCTCCCAAAAATAAGAGGTTTCACTCGAGTATAAAATCTATTGTGATAAATTAAATCTAACCTGTCCACCGAAGGCAGTTGATGAACGCCTGTAAGCCGTGGTAACCTTTGGATCATTGATGGTTCTATCAAAATACATAGTCACACTAAGGTTCTGATTTACAAGGTAAGTGACCGTTGGTCGGATCTGAATATTCATGTTTCCGTTAGTGATTGTACTTCCCTCTTCAATTTTTCTTTGGATCTGAGTTGTATTTACAACTTTAGCATCCAGGTTTAATCTGAGGTCGTTTTTAAGGATTGCTTGTTGACCTCTGATCTTAAATGGCACCCGAACGCCAGCTTTGGTGTAACCTACAGAAACTGAGAAATCCGAACTTTTCTGTTCTGTTACTTGAGAGTTAGAAAAATTGAGCCCAAGGTTTCTCTCGCGATTGTAAAGAACAGCAACATTCAATCGGTCCTTTGTTAGAACATCCACACCAATAAGAGGAGCAAATCTTTCCGAAAGCACGACTTGGTTCAAAACATAAATAGGGATGAATTGCCCGGTTTCATTGACTTCTGTAGGAATTGGTAAATCCTGCAAGGTGTTGAATAACTCTAGGCCCTGCTGATATTGAAGGGAGTTGCCAAAATTACTCGCATTATAATCAGAAGCATAGGAGTGCTGAATATTGATACTACTGAAAATATCATTCAGACCCTTCAATCTTGACAAACCTCTATATTCTAATCTCCAGTTCGGTAAGGGAGTCTTAGGGAATGGGTTTAACTTGACTTCTTCGGCATCTTGACCTCGGTAAGCTGCAAGGAAAGAAGGAATCAAAACATCCTGTCCATTGATGCCGAATTCTCCTCCGCCACCACTGATGGCATCTAATCTAGATTTAACTATCTCTCGATTAGCCTCAAATTGATCGAAGAGAGGTGAGTTATTTTCGTCATCATCTCTAGAGAAGGTTGTTCCAAGAAGAATAGTAGTCACCGAATAGGAAGAAAGCCTTGTAGGACTTATTGAAACATATTCTCCTGGATTATCCATGGAGTTTCGGAATATTTCCCTGTAATCACCGGTTTCCCGTTTATCCGCATTTAATGTTATTCTGAAATCTTGAAATGGCTCAACAATACTCGTGAACCGTAGATTAACAGCTCTATTCTGAGTAAACGGTTGAGTTAGTTCTGAACTAGGCGCAATTAGGCCTTCTTCTGCTAATTCATTTCTAATTGATGGATCCTGACTTCCAAAGAGGAAGGCTAGTCCCGGATTTTGGAAGGCGCGGTCCATTCCCAGCAAGCCAGTGTTGGGCATATAACCGGGCAGGAAGGTGCCTTCTATTTTCCCATAGTTGAATGTGAATTCCTTGACCATCATCAAGGTTTTCAGCAGCCCATTACTGAAAGGAGTCCCCAAGGTGTCTTCGGGATTTATGGTAGTTCTTCCCGGTATTGCCGGTCGTCTTGGTGAATTAAGTGCATTTAGCCTCTTGCTCTTGTTATAGAGCTTCACCATATCCAATTTACCAGTTAAAGACTGCTCTCTCGTATTCTGGATTGAGTTACCAAGAGTGTCCCTTTGCCCAATAGCCCCTGTTAACCAAGTGTAGGTGGTGTTGTAGGTGTAGTCAGCGCGGATCCAATCTGTGACAGGTGACTTATCCAAAGGCAAGGAATAATTCATGGAGACCCTATGATTGTAATTGGTTCGTCTTCCAAAACTCCATGCGTTTTGCCTAACCGAATCTCGCTTGGATTCAGAATCAAGATCCCCAACTGGCTCATCCACAACGGCGAGGACGGTACCTGTATAATCTACTCTCAAAGAGCGTGTCAAATCCCAATTCAGACTGTAGAATCGATTCATAAAGAAGCTTTTCTGGAATAATGGGTCTACCCCAGATGTACTTAGCTGATCGTTCCTGTATTGAGAGCGAAGTAACCTTCTATCAACATCCAGCCTAGCTAGAACAGTTGTAGGGGCAAGGTTGAAATTAAACTCCTTTATAGGACGCAGACCCGGCTTTTCAAGCCATTTACTATTCTTGAAAGGTTCAATTACCCAAGGCTTCAATCCATAACTGTAGGTGATATTACCTGCATAATTCTTGAAGGTATAGTCCTCAATTTGAGCATTGGTTTGATTGACAATGCCATATGAGTAAGAGAAAGAGAAATTGCTCAAATCATAGAAATGATTCTTTGCCTCAGGATTGGTTTTGATCTTCCTGACATTAGAGAAACTGAGATTTTTTCGGTTTGTCCTATCAATGGCTAATCTCCTATAGGCTTGCCTTTCTTCATCCGTTTCAAATTTTCCAAGAGCCACCTCAAAGGGAACGTCTGGATTAAGTGGGTCATACTCAGGCTCTGTAGTAGAGTTAGCCACACTAAAATACATGGGTATAGAAACTCCCAACTGCTCTGGAAGAAGCTTATGAATATCTACGTTAGTCGAGATGTCATACTGAGTGATAGCCTCCCTGGCACGCTGTGATAATCTGGTCTCTAATCCGCCAAATCCGATTGAGCTATGTCTCATTGAAGCAGATACAACGGCAACATCGGCGATTTTTGCATTCATAAATGCATTAGCCGCCCAGCCATTGGAGTCCGTGAACCCAGTAACTCTAAGTTCATTGGCCCAAATACAAATACTTCGACTTCCTCCGATTCCGGTTCCTGGATTTCGAACCCCAATCATCATTCCCTGAATGGTGTTGAGCTCAGGCCTTCCTACTACCGTCACACGATACTGGCGAATTTGCTGTGAGAAAGGAAGGTTTTGCGGAACCTGATTATTATCCCGTTC
>CAZLUY010000479.1:0-2869 GCA_964562785.1 uncultured Limnohabitans sp.
TCAGAGAAGATGAGGTTGATAGGCTGCAGGTGTAAAGGCAGTAATGTCATAGCTGAGCAGTACTAATTGCCCGAAAGCTTACCTACTGTTTGTTACAATTCTTACCACTACATGTTAAGAACTTAAAAATATTAGATACAGGAAACTGTATACTTACAAGTTGGGCGGCCTAGCGCAGGGGTCCCACCTCTTCCCATCCCGAACAGAGAAGTTAAGCCCTGCAGCGCCGATGGTACTGGGGTTACACCCGGGAGAGTAGGTCGCCGCCACATTATTATAAAGCCCTTTGGTTAATCCCAAAGGGCTTTTTTATTGGATGAGATCCAAAACTTCAATTGAGGATTTTCGGCACTCCCTTCCATTTTTATGATTATTGTTGCAGATTTACAGCAAAATTCTCCTGAATGGCCATAGTTTTTAAAAACCTAAGACAGATTTCCCTATCTGGCATTGCTGACCCTGCAGATTTTATTTTTGACAACAACCGTTTAACCAAAGTTGATCCTGATATCGAAGCTGATGAAGTAATTGATGCAGATGGCATGTTTTTAACTCCTGGTTGGGTTGACCTTAGGTGTATGGCAGGTGATCCTGGTTTGGAGTATAAGGAAGATATCTCTAGTCTTTGCGAGAGCCTGACCAATTCGGGTTTTTCAACAGGTGTATTATTGCCCAATACTTCTCCTGTTATCCAGTCTAAGAACGAGGTTGATTACGTCAGGACTAAGGCGGAGAAAGCTTCGTCCAGACTTCTCGTTCAGGCTGCTGTGACGAAAGATACTAACGGAGAAGACTTGACGGAAATCCTGGATATGCACTATCAATCTGGAGTTAAAGTCTTCGGAGATGGGATCAAGCCTTTAGCCAACAGTGATCGGTATATGAAAATCCTTCAATACTTACAGAAATTTAACGGTGTTCTGTTTGATCATGCTTATGATCCTTTACTATCGATTTTTGGGAAGATGCATGAAGGAGAAGTGAGTACAAACCTAGGCTTAAAAGGAATCCCGAATTTGGCAGAAGATGTAGCTATACAGAAAAACCTGGAAATCCTGAGATACACTGGCGGGAGGGTTCATTTCCAAACTATAAGTACCCGGAAAGGAGTCGAACTCATAAGAAAGGCGAAAGAAGAAGGACTAAATGTCACGTCCGACGTTTCTATTTACCAACTCATATTTGGCGAAACAGATCTTACAGGGTTTGATTCGAACTATAAGGTTATTCCGCCCTTCAGAGGAAAAGATGATCGTGAGGCCCTTATCGAAGGTTTGAAGGATGGGACTATTGATGCATTAGTTTCCAATCACCAACCTCAGGATTATGACTCTAAATTTATGGAGTTTGATTTGGCTTCGGATGGAATGGCTGGTCTTCAGGCCTTCTTACCAGCTTTGGTAGCCTTATCAAATGAGCTTCCATGGGAAACCTTAATTGAGAAAATCACATCCGGACCAAGTCAGGTTTTGGGTCTTGAAAATGAAGGCACATGGACAATTTTTAATCCTGACGAAAACTGGGCCTATGATAAGTCTAACAATTCTTCTAAATCCTTCAACCACCCTTGGTTTGGAAAGGAGTTGAAGGGAAAAGTGAAATACGTAGTTCAGAAGGGTCAGCTAAAGGCAGTTTAATGAATAAGTATTTCGGCTCTGCCTATAGGTTTGGAACTCTGGGAGGAGTTTTCAGCATCCTTTCGTTTTTGGTTTTAGCCTGGACTAATGGCGACCCAACCAATCTGAATTTGATCTTCGGGTATATTATTTCCCCGGTTGCGATATTCTTAGCGATCAAATATTTCAAAGATTACTCAAATGAAGGTTTTCTATCCTTCTCTGAAGGAATGACAGTGGGGTTTGTTGCCTATATGATTCTGGGACTCTTATCAGGATTAGGGATCTGGGTAATACTTTCTGTTTCTCCGGATTTGTTTGAGACGATCCTTCTATCAAAGCTTTCTGTTTTGGAGGAGAATAAGGAGATGATTTTGGAGCAGGTGGGACAAGATTCTTATAACAATACTTTAGCAAACATTCAAACTATGAATCCATTTGATGTAGCTTTGAATGATGCGATCTGGAAAATGATTCCAGGCCTTTTTTTTACTATTATTATTTCCATTATTTTACGTAAAACACCTTAACACTATGGAAGAACAACAATCGGCTGTCCAAGCAGCAGTAAGACCAGGATTGATCATGGGTCTCATTTCCCTGGCATTAACCTACCTGATTTACTTCGTTGATTCAGCTATCCTAGTCAATGGATGGTTTGGATTAGCGTTTTTGGTTATCTTCTTTGCACTCTTAATTGTTTTTGGCAATCAGTATAGAAGTGAAATTGGTGGTTTCATGGACTTTGGAACTGGCTTTAAATTTAGTTTTGTGGCCATCTTGATTTCTGGAGTTTTAAGTATGCTTGGTCAGATTCTGCTTTATCAAGTTGTCGATCCCGATTTGCCAGAAGTTTTGGCAAAAATTTCTCTTGAGAATCAAGTTCAGACTATGGAAAGCTTTGGCGCTTCTGTCACACCTGAAATGATGACAGAATTAGAGAAAAGCGTTAGCGGACAGTTCACTCTCACCGGACAATTGACAGCTTTCGGTTTTGCTCTTATTTTCTATGCTATTATATCTCTAATAGTTGCTGCCATCATCAAGAAAAAAGATAAGTCTCTGGACTACTAATATGCCTCAAATTTCAGTTGTAGTTCCTGTCTTCAACGAGGAAGAATCAATCACTGAATTAAGTCAATGGATAAGCCGTGTCATGAAAGACAACGGCTTTTCTTATGAAGTGATTTTTGTAAACGATGGTAGCACCGATCGTTCATGGGAAGTAATAGCCGAAATTTCGAACCGAGCTC
>CAZLUY010000480.1:0-2589 GCA_964562785.1 uncultured Limnohabitans sp.
TGATGATGAGAAGCTTAAGCTTATTGCTGAAGAGTACTGGGCGGCTACTTATCTAAATGATCTTGAGTCTTGGGCTAACTGGAGAAGAACAGGATACCCTGAATTGACTCCAACTCAAGATCCTAATGCATTTGAAGGAAATTTCATCCCAAGGAGATTAAGATACTGGGAGTCTGAAATTGGCTCAAATCCAGAAAACTATCAGCAAGCAATCGCTAGAATGGGCGGTGACACATTTGCTACGCAAATTTGGTGGGACGGAGGAAATTAATTCCCTCGTTATTTGATTGATTTGATAGAGGTTTTGAATTATTTCAAAACCTCTATCTTTTTTCATCTGGCCAAATTTCAAAGAATTTAGTGCCTTGGTTTTGGATAATCTGCATCTTCGGAATTAGCTTGAAAACAAATGAGTTTAATTGGAATTGATATTGGTGGCTCTCATATAACTGCCGGAAAAATTTTAGCATCCCGCAGTGGATTTTCCACTAGTTCAAAGCTGTCCAAAAGCTTCGATTCAAGATTGGCTTCAGATGAATTAATAAGAGGTTGGGCAGATGTTATAAGAGAAGTCGCTGGGTCCGAAGTTGACCTAAGGTTAGGTATTGCTTTTCCTGGTCCATTCGATTACAAGAATGGGATTTCCTTGATTAAGGATCAGGATAAATTCAGGTCATTATTTGGGCTGTCCATTAAGAACTTGCTTGCAGTTGAGCTTCAAATTGATACCTCTCAGATTAAGTTCATTAATGATGCCGAAGCGTTTTTGCTTGGAGAGTTCCTTGCTGGAAAGGCAAAAGGTGTTGATAAGGCAATGGGTATTACTTTGGGTACTGGCTTGGGAACTTCATTGAAAGTAGGAGAGGTGATAAAGGATGCGAAGCTTTGGCAGTCTCCTTTCAAAAATGGAATTGCTGAAGAATATTTGAATACGGGTTGGTTCGTTCAAGAGGCTACTGAAGCTTTTGGAATCGAGTTACGAAACGTCAAGGAGCTTGTTGATAAAAAAGAGTTGGGTAAGGAGAGGGCTGCCCTTTTTAAGCAATTCGGAAGGAATTTAGGTGAGTTTCTTCTTCCTTACCTCATCCGGATACAAGCGGATACACTTGTAATAGGCGGAAAGATTAGTCGCGCCTTTGCTCTATTCCTACCAGAAACCCAGAAATACTTAAATGCCAATCAATGCACTACCGAGCTGGCTATTTCAAATCTTGGTGAAGATGCAGGCTTGATTGCTGCAGCAGGATTGTTTTCAGCTCAACACAATGAATAAACAAACTCAGAATGAAGGTTAAAATTCTTTCTATTGTCCTTTCCTTATTATTCTTTCAAAGCATCGCGCAAGAAAAGTATGACTTGGTGATTGTAGGAGGTGGAGCAAGCGGAACTGCAGCAGCTGTTTCAGCAGGTAGAGCTGGGATAAACACCTTGATTATTGAATCTGGACCTTGGCTAGGAGGGATGTTGACGTCCGCTGGTGTTTCGGCAATAGATGGTAATCACAAATTGCCATCTGGAATTTGGGGTGAGTTTAAGGCCGAGTTAGAAAATTATTATGGTGGTGCGGAAAACCTATCTACCGGTTGGGTGAGTAATACCTTGTTCGAGCCTCATGTTGGAAATGATATTTTTCAGCGAATTACGGCTGAAGTTCCAAGCCTCAAAATTGAATTTAATAGTAAATGGATTGCCGCTTCTTATAACAATGGGCAGTGGACCATTTCCTATTCGCAAGACGGTCAAGAAAAAACCATTGTATCTACTTTGCTTATTGATGCTTCTGAGTTGGGTGATGTTGCAGCTTCCCTGGGTTTATCCTATAGACTTGGAATGGATGCGCGAAATGAAATAGGAGAATCATTCGCCCCAGAGCAATCTAATGATATCATCCAGGATTTGACCTTTGTTGCCACATTGAAGGATTATGGTCCGGAGGCAGATTTGACTATTCCAAAGCCAGAGGGTTATGATCCTGAGATGTTTGCTTGTGCCTGTGCTCATGCCGATCCTATAACCGACGAAGCACCTACACTTGATTGTGATAAAATGCTAGGCTATGGAAAGCTCCCAAACGGGAAATATATGATCAATTGGCCTAACTGCGGGAATGACCATTATGTAAACTTGGTCGAACTGACACAGGAGGAAAGAGAAGAAGAAATCAAGAAGGCAAAGCTTCGCACGCTTCAGTTTGTTTATTACATACAGAATGAATTAGGATATAAGCACTTGGGCTTAGCGGATGATGAATATCCAACAGACGATAATCTTCCAATGATACCATATCATCGTGAGTCCCGTCGATTCTATGGATTGGTTGATTTCACATTGCCATATGTTCGAACTCCTTACACCGCTCCAAGTCCACTTTACAGAACCGGAATTGCAGTAGGGGACTATACCATTGACCACCATCATAAAGAGCGGCCAGACGCACCAAATATCGACTTCATTAAAATCCGTGTACCGTCTTATAATGTCCCTTTAGGTGCTTTGGTATCAAAAAGTCATCCTGCATTAATTCTGGCTGAAAAGAGTATTTCAGTATCCAATATTGTGAATGGTGCTTCCAGGTTGCAGCCTGTGGTT
>CAZLUY010000481.1:0-3469 GCA_964562785.1 uncultured Limnohabitans sp.
AGAGCAATGCCATCGGCAATGGCCATTTGAGGACCTAAATGAGAAATCATCCCAACGATGTGATGCTCTTTGGAACCAAAGTGAAAGGATCTATCCCGGCCTTTAGTAAAGCCAGACTTTTTACCTTGAAACTGCGCAAACAATTTTTCCAAAGGAATTCCCCGACCCGTGAATATGCCGAGATTTCTATGCATGGGAAGGATGTATTCATCTTCAGCCAAGGCATTGACCACGCCAATCGAGATTGCTTCTTGCCCCCATCCACTGAACCACTTTGATATTTTACCCTGTCGAAGGAGAATCAACATTTTTTCCTCAATACTTCTAGGAAGAAGTAAGGATTTGTAGAGTTGGATTAGGGTCTCATCTGAATAGTCCTTTCGATCAAATTTCAGGACAGGATTGGCAGTCTTGGTGGTCATTAAATGAGGAGATGGGTTTATCCTCTAAAGTTAAGTTAAGCCCTGAGCTTTACAAGTATGAATCGAGCAATGTCTCGATGAATATTCTTGGTCAAAAAAAGCAAATGCCCCGAACAATGTCGGGGCGAAAAATAAATGCAAGGAGTTAAAAAATTTTGCTGTACCTCTCAAAAGTAGTTAAGGTGTATTGCCCCAATTCTGACCTAGAGTTAAGCTTAGTTTACCATTAGACACCTTGGGTAATGTATAGGTAATACTAAAGGAAACATATTGATTACGCCCTTCTTAACTCATTTGCTATTTGTATGAACTCTTTATCGACATATGGCTACCTTTGTCGGACTAAAGAAGGATATCTGTGAAGGCAAGAACACTTAAAAAGGATAAGGTCAATATTGTGACCATGGGTTGCTCCAAGAATCTGGTAGATTCTGAAGTACTACTTACCCAGTTGAAAGGTAATGGGATCGATGCGAGTCATGAGTCTAATGCTGATGATAACAACATCGTAATTATCAATACTTGTGGATTTATAGATAATGCCAAGCAGGAATCTGTAGACACCATCCTACAATATGTAGATGCGAAGGAGCAGGGAATGGTTGATAAGGTCTATGTGACTGGTTGCCTTTCTCAACGTTACAAGGATGATTTGGAGAAGGAAATTCCACAAGTGGATGCCTTTTTTGGTACCCGGGATCTTCCTGCTATCCTAAAGAAATTCAAGGCGGATTATAAGCATGAGTTGGTAGGCGAGCGACTGCTAACTCATAATGCTCATTACGCTTATATGAAGATCTCTGAGGGTTGTGACAGACCCTGTTCCTTCTGCGCCATTCCTTTAATGCGAGGTGGTCACATTTCCAGACCCATAGAGGAGCTGGTAAAGGAAGCTGAGCATAAGGCCTCTCAGGGCACTAAAGAATTACTATTAATTGCTCAGGATTCCACCTATTACGGGTTAGACCTTTACAAAAAAAGAAATCTAGCTGAGCTCTTAAGGAGACTTTCTGATGTGGAGGGGATTGATTGGATCCGTCTTCATTATGCCTACCCGACAGGTTTTCCGATGGATGTAATTGAGGTCATGAAAGAGCGATCTAATATTTGCAACTATCTGGATATTCCTCTGCAGCACGGTTCTACTGATGTGCTCAAAGCAATGAGAAGAGGGACGACCCGAGAAAAGCAAGAGAAGCTGATCCACGATATTCGAGAAATGATCCCTGAGATTGCGATCCGAACTACCCTTATCGCTGGACACCCAGGTGAAGGTGAGAAGGAGTTTCAGGAAATGGTAGATTTTGTAGAGCGAATGAAATTTGAACGCTTAGGGGTCTTCACCTATTCACATGAGGAAAACACACATGCCTTCGGAATGGAGGACTTGCTCTCTCAGGAAGAAAAGCAGAGGAGGGCGAATCACCTGATGGAGATTCAGGAGCAGATTTCCTTCGATTCTAACCAGAACAAAGTTGGACAGAACTTCAAGGTGTTAATCGATAAGAAAGAAGGAGGATACTTTGTGGGAAGGACTGAGTTCGATTCGGTAGAAGTAGATAATGAAGTCTTGATTGATGCTTCGAAGTATTATTGTAGGGTAGGAGATTTTGTAGAAGCCAAGATTACCGAGGCGACGGAATTTGATCTGTATGGTGAAGTGGTAGAGTAATATTTAATAAATAGCCAATTACCATTTGTATACTTTTTAAGCAGAAGCCTCTATTTTCAAACATGAGAAAATCCATCTTATTTTTCTTTTTGCTTGTACCTGTAATATGTCAGGCCCAGTTTTCTTATGATTTGCAAGGTCATAGAGGTGCAAGAGGATTGATGCCTGAGAATACAATTCCAGCAATGATCAAGGCATTGGATTTGGGGGTCGCCACACTCGAATTGGATCTTGCGGTCACGAAGGATGGGCAGGTGATTCTATCACATGAGCCTTTTATGAACCCACTTATTTGTCTCGATAAAGAGGGGAATGAAATTTCAAAAGGTGATCACTCCTTTAATATCTATGACTTGACATATGAAGAGATTCTTTCGTTTGATTGCGGGAGTAAATCTCATCCCGGTTATCCGCAGCAGGTGAAGTTTTTTGCAACAAAACCACTTTTGAAGGATGTATTCCTTGTGGCTGAAAAATATTCAAAAGACATGGGCTATGGAGCTCCCAGGTACAATATTGAGATAAAGAGTGCCCCAGCTGGCGATGGAGTATATCACCCTAATGTCTCTGAATTCTCAGATAAGGTAGTGAGCTTAATTTCTGAGACGATTGGTTGGGATCGTGTCAATATCCAGTCCTTCGATTTTAGAGTCTTAAGATATATTCATGAAAATCATCCGGATGTTCCTCTTGCGATGCTTGTAGAAAATGCGGCGAAGTATAAGGAAGACTTGGAGGAACTTGGTTTTCAGCCCGACATTTACTCTTCCTATTTTTTAGCCTTGAATCAGGAGATTGTTAAAACTCTTCAGTCCAAAGGAATGAAGGTGATTCCATGGACTGTAAATACTTCTGAACAGATGCAGAAGCTTCTAGATATGGGAGTGGATGGGATTATTACCGACTACCCTAATCTAGCTCCGAAGCGTTGATTTTTTGCCTTTTCATGAGCTTGGGCTATTTTTGGCGACCAAAGAATCTTTGATGAACTTAATTGAAGTCACTACTCCTGCACATCAGCGGGAATTTATAGAAATGGCCGTAAGGCTTTATAAAAACGAAAAGAACTGGATACGCCCACTGGATAAGGATATTGAAGGGCTTTTTCATCCGGAAACCAACAAGCTTTTCAGACAAGGTGCAAAGGCAAAACGATGGCTTTTACAAGATTCCAAGGGGGAAACTATAGGAAGAATCGCCGCTTTCATCAACCCAAAGATGAAAGAAAAGCAACCAACAGGGGGGCTTGGATTCTTTGAGTGCATAGAAGATAAGGAAGCAGCTTTCAAGCTATTTGATACAGGGAAAGATTGGTTGGAGTCAAAAGGAATGGAGGCCATGGATGGTCCAATCAATTTTGGAGAGAGAGACAAGT
>CAZLUY010000482.1:0-3070 GCA_964562785.1 uncultured Limnohabitans sp.
AGCCAATCCAATTTCTTCAACTAAATCACCGCAAACGCAAGTGTTGAGTTTGTAGAGATGCTCAAGAATTGCAACTCGGGCCGGATGTCCAAGAACTTTGGCCAAAGCCGCTACTTGATTTTGCTCCTCAGAGAATATTTCAGTTTTCGCTAGTCCCATTCTTTAATCGTTTCATTGCAATATTACGATTAATTAAATTCAATGGATGAGTTTTGAAGAATTTTTTTCTCAAATGATGCCCTTATTGATTAAAATCAATCCGATGAAATACAGACTGAAAACCCTATTGAATATTTAGAAAACCACACTTTCAGCGACTGCACGACCT
This sequence comes from uncultured Limnohabitans sp., assembly GCA_964562785.1. Lineage (GTDB taxonomy): Bacteria > Bacteroidota > Bacteroidia > Cytophagales > Cyclobacteriaceae > Algoriphagus. The sequence continues at coordinate 329 of CAZLUY010000482.1, forward strand.
CTTTCTAAGTCAGATTTAACACTTTCTAATTTCATGCTTATGGTGGCTAATGGAATTTTCCCAAGAGGTAATCTTAAGGGAGGATTTTCAGATAAGATTAACTCGAAAATAGCTTCTGCTGCTTTTTTGGGATCACCTTCTTGTTTACCATGAACTCCCTTCAGCTTGGTTCTGAAGATGCCTGAAGTATCTGCATAATCTGCTAGTTCTTTTTTGGCTTCGCCAAGACCGGATCCTGCAAAGCCAGTTCGGAATGGTCCTGGTTCTATGATGCTGAGTTTGATGCCTAAAGGCTCCACCTCCTGAGCCAATGCCTCGCTGAAACCTTCCAATGCAAACTTGCTGGCATTATAGATTCCAAAACCTGCAAAGGCCTTGATACCCCCATGAGAAGATATCTGAACGATGTGAGCTTTATCTGATTTCCTCAAAAGGGGGAGGGCCTGACAGGTGAGGTCCAGAGTTCCGAAAAAATTGGTTTCAAAAACTTGTCTGGTTTCTTCCATGGAAGTTTCCTCGATCGCTCCTACAAAACCCATCCCTGCATTGTTAACTAGGACATCGATTTTCCCAAATTCGGATTGAATCAATTTTATGCAGTCGGCGATTGATTGGGAATCGGCCAAATCTAATCGAACACCTAAGGCTTTACCCTCATTCTGAGAATTGAATTCTTCGACCTGTTCTTCCTTCCTAAAGGTTCCGATGACGAAATCTCCTTTTAGGATTGCAGTTTGAGTCATTGCTTTACCCAATCCACTAGATATACCTGTAATTAGCCAGATTCTTTCTTTCATGTTTATGCGCTTTTGATTTTGTATGGGTACAAAATTGCGTAGATGAAGAGGCAAGAAAAATGAACTGCCTTAGGAAAAAGACTTGAACTAGTTTAAGATTTTGAGTTAAGTCGGGAGCGGATTTTACTCATAAACTCTGGGGTTATTCCCAAATAAGAAGCGACTACCTTTTGAGGGACTCTTTGAATGATAGTTGGATATCTATCTAGTAGATCCAAGTAGCGTTCTTCGGCGCTCATACTCAGGTTTGATAAGGCTCTTTTTCGAGAAAAAGCAAAAGCTCTCTCAGTGGAAATTCTGAAGTATTCACTCAGAGGGTGCATGTCCTTGCAAAGTCCTTCAATCTCATCATAAGCCATTTGAAGGATAAGCGAATCTTCTAATGCTTCCACAAAAAGTGTAGCTGGAGTCTGGGTGATATAGCTATAAAAATCACTAACAAACCAGTCTTCCATAGCAATCTGGACTGTATGATCTTTACCATCTTCATCAATAAAATAGGATCTGAATGATCCTTCGACTATATAGTTACGGTAGCCACTGACGAATCCTGGTTGATCGATGAATTGACGTTTTTTGATTCGGGATATTTGGATGATTGCTTGAATTCTTTCTTTTTCTTCCTTGCTTAAGGAGACATATTTCTCAATGTTCTCAAAAAGACCCCGGTAAACCTTAGACCCACTTTCCATAATTAATAATACATAACCTACATCTAATTAGAAAGTCAAGAAATGATGATCATTCAAGGGATGCCAATTATCAAAATTCATGTTTGAGATTTTTGTCTTTTAGCTACTTTCAAAGGATAAATAGAAAGGTGAAAAATGAATGAAGGGTTTAAGGAGGCGTTTAGCCGATTCAGTTTTTTGAAGATTCAGGACCTGATTAGTCTTTTTAAGATTTCTTCATTGAAATCCTTCAAAAAAGGTGAGCTGATAGCTAAAGAGGGAGAGGTTTGTGAATATGCTTTCCTAATCAGGAAAGGCATAATCCGTACTTATATCCTAACTCCAGATGCTGAGGAACGAACCATTCGATTGGCAAGGGAAAAGGAGTTCACTTCTTGTGGTGCGAGTTTCCTTAAAGGTGAACCATCACATGAGTATTTGGAGGCTGTCGAGGATTGTAAAGTAATTGCCATTAATACCCTTGCGCTGAATGAGCTCACGAAAGAGAATAACAGAATTTTAAGGCTCAACCATGAGGGGATTAAGGAGGCATTTTGGGACGCGATTCAACGGGTGGAATTTTTTACCATCCTTACTCCAGAGCAGCGATACAGAAAATTGATTCATGTTTCCCCAGACCTGATCCAGAGAGTTCCGCAGAAGTATCTGGCCTCTTTTCTGGGAGTGACTACCGTCTCCCTTTCCAGAATCCGATCAAGAATTATTTCTGAAGGATAGCCTTAATTAACATATGTTATTTCCATCTCCTTGTAAGCTTCCTATTCTTGTTAAAACAATTTTTGAATATGGAAGCAAGAATAACAAGCGAGAAAAGAGTAATTGAAATAAGTAAGACCGCCACTCATGAGATAGCAAAGGCTATCCTTTTTATGGCCTTTTTTCCAGGAATCTACTTAGTGGGTAAAGCTTTGATGAATTTTTTCAATTAAGAGATGAAGACGATTCTGATAGATGTAAGAACAGCCAAGGAGTATTCTGATGGCTCTTACCCTGGAGCAATTAATCTTCCTTCAGGAGATTTTAATGTAAATGATTTCCAAGCTTATCGGTATGATCATATCTCATTGATTTGCTTTAGCGGAAACAGAGCTTCACAAATCCAATCTAAACTTCAAGCCAATGGTTTTGAGGAGGTAAGCTTGATGCAAAATCAAATGGCTGTGATTCAAGAGGGGGAAAAGAAAACAAAAAATGTATGGACTGTTGATCGACAGTTCAGGCTTGCACTCGGGATTTTGCTGGGAATATTCCTT
>CAZLUY010000483.1:0-2750 GCA_964562785.1 uncultured Limnohabitans sp.
CAAAGGCTGTAAAAACTCTCCTACTCTTGCTACCTCCACTCCTGAATAGAATCCCGCTAGAGGGATATCTCCTACAGCCTTCTGAACCTCTTCAGCATCCTCGAAATTCACCCCGGAAAATGGCCTAGCTCTTCCTCCACAATTGATGTAGAAAGAAAAGAATGGATTCAAATCTTTGATCTGATCCTTAACTCCGTCAATTACTGATTCCAAATAGTCTGGCTCGAGATTTCTACGCATCAGCTGGACTTCAGCCCCAGGAGTCAAGTCCGGTTCAAACATCACCAAAGCTTTGTTAGGCTCATCCACTGCTAGTGTCAATCGATTCGCAAAATCCTTTTCCTGGAAATCCCCAAACTTATCTCCTCGATTAATTCCAAGGGTCACATTCATCGCAAAATCCTTAATGTCTACTGCCTCGGAGCCTCCAAGCAACTCATGGACTACATCTACAGCTGGGCGTCCATCAATCTCAAAAACTACAGGACCCTCTGCCTTAGTGACTGTTAGGTAATCGCTACAGGGGTGACATCCATGAAGGATGGCTGTTTCCATGGTACATTCCCCTGATATCATAATGGCAACCGCATGCTGGGAAACCACTTGATCGTCTACGATCTGATAGCATTGGCTAAGCATCATATCTGCGAGGAATCCTCCACCTGCACAAGGCAATCCCTGAGGCAGATGTGGCTCAAGTGCTGCAAAAAGCGGAGTGGCGAAATTCAGCATTGGAGGATTTTGATTCTTACTGGAATCATAGAAAACCCATAATGCCTGTGGGTCGGAGATTCCGGAGGATTTGATAGCCTTTCCTAGCTCATCTCCTGCTTTAAATTCGTTTTCATTCAGTTCCCCCTGAGCAAAGACGTCAAACTTGACTTTGTTAGAGCTGAAGATGGTCACCCCAACTTCAAATCCATCGTAGCCAATAAATGAGTCGGTGATAATTCCGAAAGAGGTACCTCCGGCCTTTTTACAATCCGGAATTAGAGAATTAACTCCATTCAAAAATTCTTGCGGATCATGCTTACCTCCGCAAAAGATCAGGGCAAAATCACTTCTTTCAATGTTGCCGTTTGCGATGGCGGCTTCAGTGGCTTCTTTGCCTGCAGCAAAGGAGTCTGTTTGGTTACTGTGGCCAATACCAACTTTAGTTTCCATAAATAAAATTTGGGTTTTGAGTTAAAAAATAATTATTCAAATAAATAATATAACTAAAGGAAGTTTAATATAAATATGCTGGAAAACTCATCTTCCTTTTCGAAGAAAATATAAGCAATTCTCCCCGTTATATTTTCTTTTTTTTACCAAGCGCCTGGAAGATTTGTCGTTGGTATTACCACTTTATAACTCTTTGACAAACAATAAAAAAAGCGGGGTTATCTCCCCGCTTTCAATTCTTAATTCTTTCCGTTTTTGAAGGATTTATCTGGATACGCCGGTGGTTGTGGAACAGGTCTTGGCTCTGTTCTGATCAACTCCTTCAAGTGCTCAATGGCAGCATCGAGCTGAGCATCACTTCCTTCAAAAGTTGCCTTCGGCATATTGATGACTTCCATATCAGGAATGAAACCAACTCCTTCGATCAACCACTCCCCTTCTGCTCCATAAACGCCATTCATTGGTGCCCTCGCAATCCCATTATCAGATAGTCGATTTACCCCAGAAAGCCATACCTCTCCTCCCCAGGTTCTAGCCCCTATGGCTTTACCTAAGCCTAGCCTTCTGAACCCTTCAGCGAATGCTTCTCCATCGGAGGCAGTGAATTCATCTACTAGGATCACCAAATGTCCCCTGAAGGCATAAGGCATATTCCAGTAGGGCTCTCCATTTCTACCCTTCCAATAGAAGAACACTTCGCGGATTAATTTCTCCAGAATAAAGGAGTCAATATTCCCTCCACGATTATGCCTTACATCTATGACCAGACCTTTTTTCTTGAATTGTGGATAGAAGTCTCTATACCACTGACTGATGTCATTTGAGCCCATAGCTCTAAGGTGCACATAGCCAATCTCGCCCTCCGAATCATCCTCAGTTTTCATTCTTCTCGTCCACTCCCATTCATTATATCTGAGATTATAATCGGCTCCGGAACTCATAGGCATTATAATCTCATTCCCCTTATCCGACCCATCTGCGCCCAGGTATGAAATGCGAACTTGTTCGCCCGCCTTATCTCTTAATAAATAATGGATATCTGGAACGTTCATAACGGAAACCCCATCAACATGAGTGATCACATCCCCTTCTTCAAAATCAACATGCGCATGAGCTAGTGGAGACATCTCATCTGGATAGTCAGGATCGCTTTGGAAAATGTGGTCGATGGTGTAGCCCTGCATTTGATCGTTTCTGCTCAGCATGGCACCAAGGGTCCCAAAGTTTACATTGTCCTCCCCTCTTCTCAAATCTCCACCACGAACCGATGTATGTAGGACGCTAAGCTCACCTACCATCTCACCAATCACATCCGATAGTTCTCCTCTGGAACTTACTCGATCAACTAAAGGAAGATATTTCTCATGCATTGCATCCCAATCCACTCCATGCATATTCCTGTCATAGAAGTAGTCTCTTTCCATTCTCCAGGCATCTGTGTAAATCTGCTTCCAGTCCTCTCTTGGATCAACAGAGAATTTCCAACCACTCAGATTAAGTCTGAATTTAGAAGGGTCTGAAATCGGGGAAGTACCCAAGGGAATCACATGGTGGGCATTACCTCTTGTTGCCAAGATATACCTGTT
>CAZLUY010000484.1:0-13781 GCA_964562785.1 uncultured Limnohabitans sp.
CAGAATTCAAGTTCGTCCTTGTATAAAATTGTCTATCGTAAAACCTCAAGCAATAATCCAGGAGCAAATGAATGTTTGAAATCATCAATCGATGGCTATGTTTATCAATGTGTTGATCGTACTCGCCAACAATCTTAGCTAGTATTTCTTCGATTGTATCCTTCTCATTCAGGGATAAGTGAAGCCCTTCATTTAAATCGTAATTAAAAAATGAGTAGTGATCAACATGATTGGCCAATTCTGATTTACGAATCAAATCTGGATGAAATATAAGCCTCCATGCTTCTTTGAGTTGTCCATCAATTTCAGCATTTCTTTCAAACTCCATTACCTGTCCAGGAGAAAAAAAAAGCAGTGTTCCTTCCTCGAAATCGTAGGAATTACGACCATAGATTACTTTGCCACATACACCTTCTTTTAAGACGATAAGATACAAGTCAGAAACTATTCTAATGCCGTTAAATTGAGAAGCATGGTTAGTATACTCAAAGCCATGTTCAATGCTTACCAATGGATGTTTTGGTTTAGTTTGTCCCACCAGTTCATGAAACTGACTAACGGATTTTAAGTGAATGGTTTCTTTCATCAATTAATAATTTTTGGATACGATTTCCAAGATCTGCCTTTGATAGACAAACCTTGGAATCAACTAGTCAAGTCAAATTGTTATGCAATTTTCTCAATTAATTCGATAAGATTTCCATCACCATCTACAATCATTGAGGCTCTAATCCCTGCTTGTGGTACATCCATTACTGGGGCAGCTATTTGAACCTCTTTTTTCTCTAGTTCTTCCATTGTTGAATCAATATTTTCGACTGAAATAGCAAAATGGTTATATCCGGCTGCAATGTTCTCAAGTGGATTTGCTCCTATTTCTCGATTGTCGGGAATATTACCTACTATTTCTATTTTGAAATCATCTCTACCGATATAGTAGAGGTTCAGACCAGGCATTGCGTCCACAGTCCAAGTTTGAATGAATTCAAACGCAAGTTTCTCTTTATACCAGGTCATTAATTTTTCAGCATCGTTTGTGATTATACATACGTGATCGTGCTTCATACTATTTTAATTTTTTGTTGAATAATGGACCAAAAATCAGTTATCGTATGACCTGATACTTAATGTAATCGCTGAAATGAGTATAAAAATGAAGGATATGGTTATTCGACTGGTGTTGTGCCTAACTAGTAGATATGAAGAATTTGCCGCATATCCCTAATAATTTGTTCATAAAATAATACTTATTGGCTTAGTTTTCAGTAATATGAGCAAAGATGTCTATTCCCGATTTTAGGAAAATATTGGAGGTTAAGCGGTATAGCCAAAATACCATTGATGCCTATATCTCCGTCATTCAGATGGCACGTCAATTTTTTAATCATGACCTGAGTAAGGTCAGTGAAAAGGACTTACATCAATATTTCTATCATTTGGTACATACCAAGGGTATATCTTACTCATATCAGAAGCAGATAGTGATGGGGCTTAAGTTATACTATGATGAAGTTTTTGGAAGGAAAATTTACCTTGAATTTTTGATGCCTTCTAGAAAACCGGAGCGTTTACCCACCATCCTGGCAAAATCCGAAATTCTAAGAATTATTGATCAAGCGAATAATTTGAAACATAAAAGCATGATTGCCCTGGTCTATAGTGCAGGACTAAGAGTAGGTGAAATGATCAACTTGAAGATTGCCGATATAGATTCAAGCAGGATGGTCATCCACTTAAGAGCTGCTAAAGGAAATAAGGATAGGTTTCTTCCCCTATCAGAAAAATTGCTCACCTATCTAAGAGATTATTACAAAGAGTATCATCCGAAGGTTTATCTCTTCGAGGGGCAAAAAGGGAATTGCTACAGCCCCTCCAGTTTTAATAAACTTCTTCAGGCCTCTGCCAAAAGAGCGAAAATTAAAAAGAAAATAACAGCTCATACCTTAAGGCACAGCTATGCTACTCATTTGCTTGAAAACGGTACTGACATTAGGGTTATACAGAAAATGCTGGGCCATAGTTCACTAAAGACTACAATGATTTATACTCAAGTAGCACAAGCCACTATGCTTAAGGTGAAAAGTCCCTTTGATGACTGAAACTAAAGACCACCTTTAAAGTTGAAATTCAGAACAGAGTATTTTTCTTTATGAATTTCTTCCTGAAATACTGAATCCCACTGCTAACCGTGATAGCCATTATTGCGCTGAGGCAATTGAAGAGAATATCATTTACATCAAAAACTCTGTCTGGGATAAAAATTTGAATTGTCTCATCAATCAATCCAATTAGACTGCTTATCCCAATGGCCCATAATCCAATAAACCTGATCTTTCTACCTTGTTTTATTCTTTCATAAAGGGCTTGATGGATAGTAAGGCTTAAGGCACTATACTCTATTAAATGGCTTCTTTCAGGTAGTCCTAATCTTAAAAAAAGCATGAGATAGACAGCTACAATTCCCAATACGAGGACTACTTCTATAAAACTTGTTGTCGACGTAGCTCCATATAAAATCATACAGGCCCCAAAAATTAGCATGCCCAAAAGGAACCAAATTGCCTGAAGGTTTTGATTCGCAAACATGTCAAGCAACGGCCTCCCAATTACCAAACTGAGTAATATTCCCAGAAGGATAATCAAAGAGAAAATCCAGAGGACCTTTTCTCTGGAAGAAGTGAATAAGGAATTAGCTTCCATAATTTCAATTCTCTGATTCCATTCGAGGATGATTTTTTGATTTGGATTTATGCCATCCTCTTTCCTATCAAATTACTAGTTTTTGGCCGGAGATTTTGAATTGAATTTGGAGGCCAAAATGAGTTCTAAAATCATGATGATCTATAACTTTTTACCCCAACCTAGGCAAGCTCAATTTGTACTTGACTGAGACTAGTCGAATAACAAGTATCAAGGCAATAGAAATGATCATATTCAAATTTCGATCTACCTGAAAATAATTTAGAATCAGATAGAGGATAGCTCCGGCGAGGCAGGCGGATGCATAGATTTCTTTTCGGAAAAGTACTGGGGTTTCATTCGTAAGTGTATCACGAATCACTCCACCCATTACAGCTGAGAACATTCCCATAATTGCCGCTATTTCAGGCCTTACACCTAGACTGAGGGATTTTTCTACACCCAGAACGGTGAACAATGCAATTCCCAGCGTATCGAAAAGGAAGAATGTTTTTCGAAGTTTGCTCAGGTACTTGGGCAAAAGAAAAGCCAGCAAAAGGCCAAGGAAAATCGCATACAAAAAATAAATATCATCGATCCATACTAAGGGATAGCTGTCCAAAAGAATATCCCGAAGCGATCCACCGCCGATTGCAGTTATGAAACCCGTGAAGCCTGCACCAAGAAGGTCATGCTCTTTCTCTCGGATAGCCAAAGCTCCGGATATAGCGAAAACTAAAGTTCCTGCCAGATCAAAAATGTAATCAAGTTCCATCCCGCAAATGTAAAGACTAAGGATTCAAACTAGCCTATTTTCCTAAGTAGGAAAACACCCATTTCTCTTTGTTCTGGGACCAATACAGTTTTAGGAACCTCCAGAGTTTCGAAGCCTAGTGATAGCAACTTTTTCAAATCGTCAGGAGTCAAAACGAATCTTTCTGATTCATCAGGCAATAAATACCTATCATTCCCGAGTGCTTTGGATTGAGAAAGTATATCGCTAAAGGCCGTGCACATTCTGAACCAAAATATTCCCCCTGTTTTCAGGACCCGTTGGATCTCAGAAATCATCTTATAAAAGTCTTCACCGCTTTCAGCAAAGTGTAAGACTGCAGAGCAGATGACAGCATCAAATGCCCCATCGTGGAATGCCAATTCCTGGATTTTACCTGCTTGAAATCTGTGGAGATCATAGTCCGTGTTTATGGATTTGGCAACATACCTCAAGTACTGGATAGCCAAATCTTCCTGATCTACACCAAATATTTGATAGCCCTGATTTAGGAAATAAATGGAATTTCTACCCTCTCCGCAGCCTGCATCCAAAATGCGCATTTCCTTGCTGAATCTTTCTTTGAGTATCTGATCAAGTAAGTAGATATCGATGTTACCTAGAAGCTTATTTAGTTCATTTGGATTCATATGGTCTTCAGGCCATTAAAATTGAGTCTCCGGTTGTCAGATTCTGTCATCCTCCGACCGAAAAACCTGACTGTATTTTTGTGAATATAAATTCTAAATTTGGACTCTTTGGTTTCTAAGTTAATCTTACGACATGAGCAAAACTAACCCTTTTCACCTTGCCTTTCCCATTCGGGATATTGAAGAAACTCGTTCCTTTTATGGAGACTTATTGGGATGTGAAATAGGCCGTAGTACGGATCGATGGATAGATTTCAATTTCTTTGGAAATCAACTTTCAGCGCATGTCAAACCAGATGAGTTGGCACAAGCCAGGACAAATGAGGTTGATGGAAAGAATGTGCCTGTTCGTCATTTTGGGGCTATTCTTGAATGGGACGCCTGGCATACTTTAGCTGATAAGCTTAGGGACAATGATATAGAGTTTATTATTGAGCCCTATATCCGTTTTGAAGGTGAAGTAGGAGAGCAGGCGACCATGTTTTTCCTCGATCCTGCAGGAAATGCCCTTGAGTTTAAATCCTTTCAGAACGAGGATCAGATTTTTGCAAAATAAATAGCTTATCCTTGGGCCATTTCAATCTAGATGGACGAATTGATCGCATAGTACACTTTCGGGGAAAGGAGTATTTGTACTTCAGCGGCACGTCTTATTTGGGCATGGGAATGGAGCCAGAATTTATTAAGTCCTTTCAGGAAGGTGTAAAGAAATTTGGGCTATCTCATGGGCAAAGCCGTCTCAATAATGTACGGCTATCAGTCTATTATAAGTTTGAAGAATATTTTGCCAAACAGGCAGGTGCTCCAGCCACTACGGTGATGAGTTCAGGCTATCTGGCGGGAAAAGCAGCTCTAGAGATTCTTAGAAAAGTAGCAGATGAGATTTGGGTTGCCCCTGATACCCACCCGGCAATTCTTCCCAGTTCACTCAGTCCGAATCCAAGAGAGTCTTTTAGGGAATGGAAGTCAAGCTGTCTGGAAAAAAGCTCAAAGCTGGAGCCTCAAAGGATTCTAATCCTTGGCAACGCAGTAAATCCCCTGAATTCCGATATTCATGACTACGACTGGGTAGGGGAAATTTGTTCCAGACATGAAGTGACTTTGCTTGTGGACGATAGTCATGCTTTTGGAGTAATCGGAGAGGGAGTTTTCGGGACTTATAACTCGCTCTCTTCTTTACCTGCTAGGGTTCTCGTTTCTGCCTCTTTGGGTAAAGGCTTAGGACTTCCGGCTGGAATTGTACTAAGTGATGAATCAACTAAAGAAGAAATCATAAGACTTCCAGTTTTTGTAGGAGCTTCACCCTGTCCTCCAGCATATCTACATGCTTTCCTCAATAGTCAGGAGCTTTATCTCAATAGAAAGGAAAAACTTATTGAGAATATTCAACACTTCTTCACGGGTTCAGAGGGGATGAATCTTTTGGGTCATAATCGGTATCCGGTATTTAGATTCAATGAAGATGAGTGGGTAGAGCAATTAGAAAATAGCGGGTTTATTACCTCCTCATTTTCTTATCCCAGGCCTAATGATCCAAAGATCAATAGAATCGTGATTTCAGCTTTTCATACCTCAGATGATATCAATAGATTGATTTCTCAACTCAGCAAATTCCAATAAAACACCTATGCGCTACTTTAATATTTTGTTGATCTCCTTATTCCTGTTTGCTTCCTGCAAACCAAAGGATCCAGAAATCTTCGTGGATGGAATAGATAAATATCCTGTTCTTGAGAAGGTTCTTTCTGATAGGGAGAAATATCAGGTTCAGATTCTTTTTACAAGGCTAGATAGAAATGAACATGGAATTCCACTGATGTCGGAGTACAATTTCAATCTAGACGATGAGCGATACTTTTATCCTGCAAGTACGGTGAAACTACCGGTGGCGGTTTTGGCGCTGGAATGGTTAGAGGAGATGTCCATTGAAGGCCTGGATGAGAATAGCATCATGCTTACCGATTCCATTCATCCATCTCAAATACCTGCCTATGTTGATCCTTCGGCTGAAGACTCATTACCAAGTATCGCACAGTACATCAAAAAGATTTTGCTGGTTTCTGATAATGATGCTTATAACCGACTTTATGAATTGTTAGGTCAGGATTACATCAATCGGAAGATGGCTGAGAAGGGAATGACTCACACCATAATCAATCATCGATTGAGTTTTGCAGCTAGCCCTGAAGAAAACAGAATGTTCAACCCGATTAGGTTTGTCAACAAAGATGGAAGTTTGATTCATGAACTTCCTGCCAGAACCACTGAGCAGAATTTTTCGAACACAGAAAAACCAGTGATAGGTAATGGTTACTATAGTGGCGGAGAACTGGTGGAGCAGGGTATGGAGTTCACCTTCAAAAACAAGTATGCCATTAGCGATTTGGATGGGACAGTTAAGCGCATCCTCTTCCCAATGGCCTTCCCTGAATCAGAGCGATTCCATATCAATGAGGACCATCGAAACCTTATCCTCAAATACATGAGTATGCTGCCGAAGGAAAGTGATTATCCTCCTTATCCTCAGTCTGAGTATTGGGATACCTACTCTAAGTTTTATCTGGATGGGAATGACAAATCTGCTACGCCGAAGCATCTCCGACTATTCAATAAGACAGGCCAGGCTTATGGTCATTTGTTAGATGGCAGTTACTATGTTGACCTGGAGAATGGTGTGGATTTTTTCGTTTCGGCCGTGATCTACGTGAATGAGGATCAGACTCTCAACGATGATGCTTACGAGTACGATGATATTGCCTTTCCATTCTATGCGGAACTAGGTGACTATCTATATGAAATAGAGTCTGGCCGAGAGAAGCTAGTTCCAGCTGACTTTAGCGATTTTAAATTTGATTATTGAAGATTGCGGTGAGTGGGGTAAAAAGATATTTGAAGCAAGGATCGGTCATTTTCGCTGTGTATCTGGGCCTGATGCTGCTGTCAGAGGCATATGTTTATCCCGAATTGCGATTTGACTTTTCCTCTTTAAAAGAGGGTTGGATTTGGACGAAGGTTCTGTTTCAGTCCATTGTTTTTTCTGCAATATGGGTGGTAGTCGTTGAGAGCAGCAACAATAAGCTTAAAGGGAAAGAAGAATGAACACCATGGCAATTGGTCTTCTGTCATGCCGATGGCATTTTGATTCTAGGATTGCAAGCTAGTCTAAATGATTCCTTTGTCGGATGTTTTGTCCCATCCGGACAGTTTTTGGTAAAAAAAATTAACCCCCGGAGAATTCTCCGGGGGCATCCTATCCTACATCCACTTTTCCATCTCCACCATAGCTTTCGGATAGGTTAGGCCTAATTCTATATTTTTCCTTTTTAAAATTCCCTTCGGTAGGTTGTCAGGCTTGTGAATATCAAATCCTTCGATAGAGGCCAATTCATCCAGCCAAAATCTGACATACTCTCCCTGACGATCGTAATTGCTGGCTTGCCTCAGGATATTGAAATAGCGATTTTCTCTGGGGTCGTTACCAACTCCACCTACATACATCCAATTGCCCCAGTTTGAGCAAGGATCGTAGTCAATCAGTTTACTCTCAAAATAACTTGCGCCCCAAGTCCAATTAATATTCAAATCGTTCACCAGGAAGCTTGCAACGTTTTGCCGGCCTCGATTAGACATGAACCCTGTGGTATTCAATTCACGCATGTTGGCATCAACAAAAGGAACTCCTGTATTCCCTTCACACCACCTAAGGAAATCATCCTGATCACTCCTCCAGGAGTCCTTTTGCCCTTTGATGCCTTCTACTTTGAATATCTTATCACCATGTTTCTTGGCAATGAATCTGAAGTAGTCTCTCCAGATCAGCTCAAAAATGAGCCAATAGGTACTGCTATTTTTCTTTCTTTCTCTCTCGTATCGTTTTACTTCCCAGTAAATCGTTCTCGGAGAAATACAACCAAAACCCAACCATGGTGAAAATTTAGAACTGTAGTCCATTCCCAGAAGTCCATTCCGGGTCTCTTTGTATGATTTTAACAGATCTTGCTTCCAAAAGTAGGACTCGAGGCGCTCCATGCCACTACACTCTCCACCATCAAACTTCATCACTTTGTTCGGTAATGGATGAAGATCCTCAAGTCCATAATTCAACTCACATACCTCCTTCTCAATGTATTCGAAATCAGGGAATGGAATTCTCCTGATCGTATCTGTTTCGTCTCTTACTTCAGAAAGCTTTTCTACTCCTTTTCGGAATTTGGTAAAGACCTCAGGAACCTGATTTACTGGGAAAGGCAAATCGTCTATATGGTAGAGACTGCTTTGCCCAAAGCTTTCTGTAGCTATACCAAAATGCCAAGCATTTTTCTCAAGCGCCTGCTCCTCAACTTTTTCCTCTGAAGTCACCTCATCCGAATAGAATATGGCATTGGCAGATGCTGACTTAGCAAATTCCACTACAGCTTCTTCTGGATTTCCGGTTAAAAGAATTATTTCAGCGCCGAGGTTCCTAAGTTTTAATTGAAGGTTCTGAAGGGATTCCTTTAGAAATTTTCTTCTCAGAGCCCCCATTTTTTCGATTCCCAAGTCAGTTTTCTGTAAGATGACAGGATTCAAGCAGAAAACAGGGATTACCTCCTCGCTCATGGCTATTGCTCGAGATAGGGTCTCATTATCCCTGATTCTCAGATCATTCCGAAACCAAACCACAGACCTTCTGTACTTCATGTCCGCTCAACATACTGTCTAAGCGAAGTGTTTTGGTCTTTAACTGAAAAAAAAGTCAGGCTTTTTTGATTATTTTCTACGCCAAAACAACCTGTCATGAAAAAGCTACTTTTTGTCCTCCTTTTATTTGCATTGGTCTATGAATCAGGCTATTCACAAAATCTTGCAGAAAGATTGGGTTATGACAAAAACGATAAACTTTTAATTATTCACGCTGACGATTTGGGTTTATCCCATGGTGAAAATCAAGCCACCTTTGAGGCTATGGAAAATGGAGTAGTCAATTCTGGTTCCGTCATGATGACTTGCCCTTGGGTAGCTGAAGTTGGGAAAATACATCAAGAGAAACCTGATTTAGACTTGGGTCTTCATCTTACTTTGACCAATGAATGGTTCTTATATAAATGGGGAACTGTATCGGACCAAGCTGCTGAAGGGTTGGAAAATGAAGAGGGTTACATGCATGCTGATTGCGCAAGCGTTGCTCAAAATGCTACGGGAGAAGATGTTGAAATGGAAATAACGGCACAGGTTGAACAGGCGCTGGCTTTAGGGATCAAGCCGACTCATATGGATTCCCACATGGGCTGTATATTTTTTGGTAGGCCGGAGTATTTACAAGCATATCTCCGTGTTGCGAATAAATATGGTATTCCCGCAATGATTAATCAGCAGATGGTTGATCTTATTATAAACCCAAATAAAGACCTCTTTGAAGAGTTTGACCTGACCAATTATCCAATGGTCGATCAGATTATCCAAGCGACTCCACAGGATTATGAAGCTGGAATGGACCAATATTATTCCTCAGTTTTGGAAGGTCTTAACTCTGGATTGAATGTGGTTTTGATTCATGTAGCGTATGATGACTTCGAGATGCAGGGTATTTCTATCGACCATGACTACTGGCATGCACCATGGAGGCAAGACGATTTTGACTTTTTCACAAGCGATAAAGCCAAAGATTTAATTGAAAATAATAATATCAAGCTAGTCACTTGGAGAGAAATAGGAGAATTACTGTAGGATGAGAATAAAGAATTTATGGCTTTTGGGTCTTTTAGGATTTTGGGCCTGCTCGGTAGAGCAAAAACCTAAAGAAAGAATATTTGCTGACCTGGAAAGTCAGGAAGGGCTTGTTGGGAAAAAAGAGTATTTGAATAGTCCTTTTTCTACCTCTGGGGATCGATTTTATATGGTTGGCCATCAGGACGGAAGCTTCCCAGACCTGGGTTGGCATGTGCAAGGAGAAATGGGAGGCCTATGGATGCACCCAATTAAACTCATGGATGGCTTTACAGCATCGATTCAAACTGGAGATGACCTTATTTGCCTCAACCAAGCTAAGACGTTTACCAATTTTCCTTTTGCCAACCAGCATAGCTTCGGGTCGCTTAATAATAGACTTAGGGTAGATAGAACCCAATTTGTCCCAGATGGAAAGGAGGGAATGACTGTTCTGTTTAGGTTTGAAAATGAATCTTCCAATGAGCTCAGCTTTGATTTTTTCTTCGAAGCGAATGTAGATCTACAGCCGGTTTGGTTGGGAGAAAGAAGCGGAATGGTAGATGGTCCTGATCAGGTAAGTTTTGAGGAACTCACAGGAATATTCACAGCAAAAGATGAAAATAATGATTGGTTTGTGGTTTGGGGCAGCGATGAGGAATTCACCCTTGTACCTGCCGAGGCTGAATGTTCTTCCAGTTCCATCGGTGAAAATGGAGTAAAAGCTGGATTCAGCACATCCATTTCTATTCCCTCCGGTGAAACGGTGATTATGCCTGTGTTTATATCAGGATCTGATGAAAGCGAAGTAACAGCAATAGAAACTCTAGCTGCTCTCAAGATAAATTATGTAGAGGATTGGTTTAACAAGAAATCACGGTACTTAGAATTAGCCGAACTATCCAAGATTAACATTCCAGATAAAGAAGTTCAAAAGGCCTTCGAATGGATCAAGTACAATACAGACTGGCTAGTGCGTGATGTCTCTGGCGTGGGTAAAGGTTTCGGAGCGGGATTGCCCGATTATCCTTGGTGGTTTGGCGTAGATAGTGAATACACTATCCAGGGGCTAATAGCCACAGGGCGGAAGGATTTGGTTTACAGAACTCTGGAGTTGTTAAACTCACTTTCGGAATCTGAGAATGGAAATGGAAGAATCGTTCATGAGGTTTCCACCAACGGTGTTGTTTTCAATCCGGGTAATATCAATGAAACACCACAATTTGCTTCCACGGTATGGGAGGTTTATAAGTGGACAGGCGATATAGGATTGATAGAGACTTATTTCCCGACGATCGAAAAAGGGCTTGCATGGCTTCTTGAGGAAAATGATAAAGACGGAAACCTATTGGCAGACGGCTATGGTATGATGGAAATTCACGGACTGGAGTCTGAGATGATTGATGTCGCTGCGTACAGCCAAAAGGCTTTTGCGGACGCCGCGAAAATGGCAGAAGTGTTAAAGAGAGATGAATTAGCGAAACGATATCAAGAGACTGCTGATGCACTTGCGGAGAAGATCAACTCTGATTTCTGGGTGCCGGAGTTTGGATCTTATGCGGATTTTATTGGCACTGCAGAAGATGCTCTTCATCTAATTGACGGGGCAATAGTTCGTGCTGATACGCTCGATAAACCATGGGCAGTGGAGGAATTAGAAGCCACCAAAGAGCAAATTGCTTCAATGCCAAAGGATCAGAAACAAGGCTTTGTCCTGTATCACAACTGGGTAGTAAATACTCCAATGGAAGTTGGGATTGCTGATCCTGAAAAGGCTGAAATAGCTTTAGAAACAGGGAGGAAATACACCAATCCCTTTGGAGTATTTGTAACAGGTATCGATCGTGATGAATTGGCTGCGAATGAAGAGGGGACCTTTGAAGGAAGTAAAGTATTCTCTTATACAGGGGCGGTAATGACCCTACCTACGGGAGTACAAGCCATAGGAGAAAATAACTACGGTAATCCTGATGCAGCATTGGATTACTTGCAAAGAATGACAAGAAGTTTCGGCTTTGCATTGCCGGGTTCAATCTATGAGGTCTCCCCTGATTATGGGATGTTTACTCAAGCCTGGAACATGTACAGTTTTGCTGTGCCGATTGTCACTCAGTTTTTTGGAATCAAACCTGATGCGGCAAATAAGGTGATTTATGTCCGTCCTCAGATGCCGACGGACTGGGAATCAGCTAGTATTGAGAGGGTCAAAGTTGGCGATAATGAGATTAGTCTTGTCTATGAAAACATCGGTGGAGAACTGATTATAGAAGTTACCCAAACTCAGAAAAAATGGGGGCTCTCGATTGAAATCCCTGAATCTTATGGAAAGGTCAAGCTAATGGGTAAGGAAGTAAGTTCAGATACTAAAGACGGTTATCGTAGACTTTTGATGACCGGAGCGAAAGTAAGAGTGGAGGCGATACAATAAGCCTATAGATTCAACCAGTAGTTGAGTTTCAGTACAAGACTTCTTTGCTTTGGAGCAAAGCTCTCTGGGGTGTAGTTGTCTGTGTAAACCAGGAAGAAATCCGAAACCGGAGCAAATCTCCATTGCAGACGGGTGTTGATGTTGATGTTTTCAATCTGGTTATTGTATTGAATAAAGGTGGTCCAGAAGAGATTTTTAGTAAATGTTAGATCTATTCTTGGGCCCACTAGTAATAGATCGGCATCATTCTGAGGTTCAGGTAATCGTATTCTGTTGTAGCTGAAATTCATGGAGATGTTGGCTGTGTACCCAATTCTCCAGCCAAGCTGACTTCTTATGGACATGATCTGTCCCGTGAAGTATTCTCCAAACTCTGTATTCAATTGAAGATTAAATGCTCTTCTTGGGTCACTTTGAAAGTTAACCTCAAATCTATTATTGTAATAATCACTACCTGCCGGTAAAGGCTCTCCACCAGTTCTGGTCGGATCGAAGTCCCTGAAGAGATAGATGTAGCTGTTGTTTTGACTAAACTCCAGCTGGGCGAGAGATTGGAAACGAATTTCATATGCAATGTTGAAGTCCCTATCCGTGGTTCCTAATTCTTCATTCCAGAATAGCTCATACTCCAGAGAAGGACCATGTCGGTTGATAAGGTTGGATTGCGGGAAGAAGTTGTATCCAATATCCGGATTAAACCTTTTGTAATTGGTTCGTGGTACAAAACCGACCTCAGGGTTGTATCCTTCACCAATATCCAAATAACTGATGCTCCAGCGCCAGTTTAGGTCATTGTATAATACGTAAGCATTGAAGGTTCTGGGAGATTCACCCGCATCCTCCTCAAAGGTCCTATGATAGAAAGCTTTGCCAGTCCATTTTCCATCCGCTGAGGCAAGATTATATTCTAAACCTAAAAGGCGGTTCGACTCTGCCGGATCAAAAAGTTGATCACTTTCGTCAGGTGCCAAAGTCTCCCGATCAACAAAGATGAAACCGATATTAGATCGACTGAAGACTTTCCTTTGAACAGCAGCAACTGAATAATTATTACCGATGATACCTTTATTCTCATCATTGGCCGTTTGCATATTCATGACCCCTACCCTCCAATCATCTGTTACTTTTCCTGAAAGCCTCGCCCCATAAAGGATTTGATTTTGCACATTTTGACCTGTACTCTCATCTCTTGCCACACCTATTCTTCTGGAGAAAAAAGGCCTTGCTAAAGGATGTCCAAAATCCGCGAATAAATCCCCGTTTTCCAGAAAAAACTGGCGTCTTTCAGGGAAGAAAATTTCAAAGCGATCCAGGTTTGTCACTTGCTCATCGACTTCTACCTGTGAGAAATCTGGGTTGACTGTAAGATCAAGGTTCAAGGCAGGACCAATGCCTATTTTTGCATCACCTCCAAAGGATGGGGTGAATTGTTCTTCCGTTCCTTCTGTAAAGTTTTTGGAAGTTCGCCCTGCGATATAGGGTATGATTGAAACGTTCGCAGATGACTTTTTTATCGGTTCCTCAAAAATGAGCTTTCGGCTGAATGCTAAGGAGATTATAGAGAGGT
>CAZLUY010000485.1:0-4006 GCA_964562785.1 uncultured Limnohabitans sp.
TCAATCCTGACGGTCATGAAAGAAGTAGTGCCTATGGAAGGGTAAACCAAAGAGGCCCTAAAATCATGGGTTGGAGAAGTAATGCCATGAATCTGAACCTCAACAGGGATTACACCAAATTGGAAACAGCGGGTCTACGGATGATTGCGGATGTCATGAACCGCTACGATCCGGACTTATACATCGATGTTCACGTCACAGATGGTGCAGATTACCAGTACGACATAACTTATGGGTTTGTCGAAACCGGAGGTTATTCTCCTGAAGTTTCTTCCTGGCTTAGCAGTAACTATAAGCCTGAGATAGATCAGGCACTTAAAGATCAGGGCCATATTCCTGGCCCACTCCTTTTCGCAGCCAATGGCCAGGACTTTTCTCAGGGAAATGTTGCTTTCGCCTTTAGCCCAAGATTTTCCCATACCTATGGAGATATCCGACACACTGCTTCCATTTTGGTAGAAAACCATTCCCTAAAGCCTTTCAGACAACGAGTGCTTGGAACCTATGTCTTCCTTGAGCAGTCCATTCGTTCTTTGGGAAGTCATTTTGCCGATTTGCAAACCGCAGTTGCTTCTGATAGTGATCAGCCCAAAGAATCAATTGTGGTGAAATATAAATTCAGGGATAGCCCTGCGGATTCCATGACTTTCCTTGGCATTGCCTCTAGCAAAAAAACCTCTGAGATCACGGGTGCCGAATATATTCAATGGGAAGGCAAGGCAATCGAACAAAAAGTACCAACCATTTACATGGATGGGCCGGTGAATTCTGTTCCTGTTCCAAGAGCATATTGGGTTTCTGCAGAGTGGATTGAAGTGATCCAAAAAGTGAAACAACACGGTATAGAAGTAGAAGTTCTTGATGAGGCTCAGGAAATCAAATTAGAGTATCCCAAGCTGAACGACTTCAAAATGAATCCAAGGCCCTATGAAGGCAGAATGAGAGTTCAGTCCTTTGAGCTGGACAAAGAATATCGAACCGTGACTTTACCCAAAGGGTCAATTCGAATCAAAACGGATCAACGCTTAGGTGAGCTGGCTGTGATCTTGATGGAGCCTGAATCTGTCGACTCATTCTTCCAATGGGGATATTTCAATTCGGTTCTATCCCAAACCGAATACATGGAACGCTACATCATTGAGCCTATGATGGCTGATATGCTAGCTAATGATCCTGAGCTTAAAAAGGCCTTTGAAGAAAAGAAGGCTGAAGATGAAAATTTCATCAAAAATCCACGCGGCGTTTACCAATGGTTCTATAGTCAGACACCATACTATGATCAAAACTGGAAGGTGATTCCTATTGGTCGAGAGTGGTTTTAACAGCCAAAAAATCTAAAAACTTCTAAGACTAGTGTCTAATGGAATGATAATCCAAAAGGAGAATAACTAGGATAATCGGTAATTAACGTATGACATTGGTCAAAGACTTTCTCCACTTCTTTGACAAATCTCAATAAAAACTGGTACTTTTTGGCAGGGTTTTGGACAAGACGGCGCTATGGCCAAAAAGCTTACAGCAGTTTTCATTTTTCTACTTTCTGCACAGTTTCTTTATTCGCAAGAAGTACGAACCTATAATGGTGGATTCACCTTTAAGGGACTAAGGGGTACGGCTGAGCTGAATTATACTCTGGATCCCAATCTAGAACCAATTCTTAATGGTCCATTTTCTTTCAGCTACACCAAAATGGACAGCCTACAAGCTGGTCTTTTTAGAAAGCTTCTAGCGGACGGTACCTATGAAGATGACCAAAAGACAGGAAACTGGAGCTACCAGCAAGAGACCTATGAAGTTTCAATAAACGATATCCAGAATAAGGAAATCAAAGCCTCCCTTTCATCCAACATGATAGATCTCCAGGCTGGCTATAATCGGGGGACATTACGTGGCCCTTGGGATTATTCAGAAAGAAAGCTTCAAGACGAAGAATACATCAATATTTTCGAGGCCAAGGGGATCAACTTTGAAAATGACAGCCTTAGGGGCAAGGTGAACTTCATTTCAGAAAACCCTGAGCGACCCTATCAAATTTCTGGCGAGGTCAGTAAAAAAGGGTTGATGATAGGTACCTGGGAGTTTGTATATACGCTCGACAGTAATCTAACCATCAAAGAAACCAGACGATACGAGCGGGGATTTTTAATTGGTCTCTCGAAAGTGAATAATCAAACGAATGAAAAGTTAGATGAAGTAGTTTTCTTTAATGCCATCGAAAAACTGGACTCTCTTAACCAAGGTCTGGATGTGGACTATCGAGTCGCAGATGAGGCATTTGGTCTTATTTTCAACAATGGCTATGTAGAAAACAGTGAGGAGTTTCAAGAGCAATATTTAGGGGCCTTTTTCCTTGAAGATGCACTCAGTCGAGTTTTACAATTCGAAGATGACTTCTTCTCTGATGAGGACCGACTAAGTAAATACCCCTTATCAACAAGAAGATTTGTCTATCCCATTTCGGAGGACGAACAGTCACGATACGATGAAATCATCAGGCTGTACGACCAAATGAAGAGCGAAACAGATCAAAAAGCATTGATTGACTTTCTCTCGCTCAACAAAAACACTTCAGACTCTCTGGCTTTTAGCGATGCATACTTTGATTACCTATCTGGGAAAATCGAAAACTATGAGAGTGTCATTGCACTCTTAAGGAATGGGGATATCAAATACTTTGATACCGAAAATTACCTGAGGGACGGTTTAAATTTCTTACAAACCGAGGAAGAAATCACCTACAGTTTCAATACCGAAACCCAAAGTAAAACCTTACAATTCCCTACCATAGGCGATCAGAAGAATCTCGCGAGGGACCTGCTCGCACATATTGTGGCTGAATGGAAGACCTTTAGAATCGTAGATGATTTCATACAAAAGAAGCAGGTAAATTTCCGTCAGACCAATGAATTGGATGTCCTGGAAGAACGAATTCTTCAGGAACAAGGCAGGGTAAACGAACTTAAGGACTCCCTGATACCCATAAGTGAAAGGCATGAGGCTTTGCTAGATTCTGTCTATCGAAACTTGAGTGTAGACAATTACCAGACACTTCTTAACCAATATAATGAGACAGAAGGCTTCTTGGATAAGGCAGAATTAGGAGATGAGATAATCGAATTATTCCTCTTTTTGGAAAAGACCTTACCTGAGCTCGCTGGATATGACAGTCTGCCGAATACGCTCTCCCTGGAGTTCACAGAAAAGACCCTAGACCCTTTTACCTTCGAGACGGATTTTGCGGTTTTGAGGCAACCAGGACTTATTCAGGCAGCGACCATCATTCTGGATTATGAACTAGAATTCATCATGCACTCTGATGATTTCAGAGAAGTCCAAAGCCACCTTCTCAATCTTGATGCGCTCGAATCGCGCATCATGGATTTAAAAGGAAGAAACACCAAAAGGCTGGAAAGAAATATTCGGAAAGTGGGTGACAATGTGAATCAACTTAAAAAACTATTGTCGATATGAGGTTTGATTTGAACATATCCTTCCTCAGAAAGCGGGCGTTAGCATTCGCCTGCATGTTGATTCTTTCCTTGCCAGTAGCCGCTCAGACTACCCAAGACGATACAGAAGAGGAGGAACGAAAAACATCCAGACGATCAGAGCTCTGGAATGGCTTTTATACCAAATACAGAATAGGTAAGAAACTCTTCTACTACGGAGAATATCACCTTCGAACTAGAGATCAATTGGTACAAAATATGGGTCAAATCTACCTCAGATTCGGATTGGCTTATATTATCAATAAAAATCTCGAACTGACAGGCGGTATCGTTACACCATTCTATTGGGCACCTCCAGAATATGCCGATCAGGAAGAACCCTATGATAAGGTAGTCAACCAGTTTCGATTCTGGCAGCAAGCCCTCTTCATCATGCCTTTGGGTAAAGCCAAATTCTATCACCAGATACGAACAGAACAGCGATGGCGACGAGATTACTATGTCGGCTCTCCTTTTGAATTGACGTTCCGCTGGCGATATAAGATTTCATCCTACAT
>CAZLUY010000486.1:0-10659 GCA_964562785.1 uncultured Limnohabitans sp.
TCCCTTTTCAATGTTCAAGAACAATTGGAAAACCCATATGACCAGCAGGGACTTGATGACATTAAACTTGACGAGTTTAAAGTTTCCCGAAAGGATTTAGTAAATTTTGAATAGACGATAAAAGACCAGTCCGATGAAGAATATTTTTTACCTCCGATTACTTTTCAGCCTTATCATCATTTTTTGCCTAAGTGTGATAGTAAGGGCCCAAGATGTGACACCACTCTTTGCTGACCAGGAGCCTTTGCCGCTTAAAATGAGCTTTTCAGTCAAGGAACTGAGAAAGAAGACTAACGACTCAACATACATGGATACTTCCATGGAGTATATGACTCCTGAAGGAAATTGGGAGACTCTTGAGGTTCAGATTAGAACTAGGGGGAATTTCAGATTGGATAATTGCTACTATCCACCAATAAGGTTGAAGATCAAGAAAAAGGTTAAAGAAGGAACCTTGTTTGAAGGTCAGAAGCCAATTAAGGTTGTTTTTCCTTGCTCCAAGAATAAGAATGCCTTGGACTTTGTAGGTAAAGAATATCTAGCCTACAAGCTGTATGAACCTATCACACCTTATCATTTTCCAACTCGATTGATTAAAGTGACCTTCGTAAATGGGGATGACAAGAAAAAAGAGGAGCAGGAGCTTATCGGTTTTATTATTGAGGACGATGATATTGTTGCTGAGCGATTTGGCGGAGAGATTTATGATGAAAAGAAAATAGGCCCAAGCTTTATGGCCGACACAGCATCAGTTAGGCACGATATGTTTCAGTACATGATTGGAAATACCGATTGGTCAGGACTATTTGGCCATAATCAAAAGATCATTCGACTCGAGGACAATGTGTTTGTCCCTTTGGCCTATGACTTTGACATGACAGGTTTGGTTAACCCTCCCTATGGTCAGGTAAGTCAATTGGTGGAAATTGAGAAAATCACTGATAGACTTTATCGAGGCTTTTGTCGAGATCCACAACTGATGCAGGCTGTACGGCAGGAGTTCATTGCCAACAAAGATATTATTATGGGTATGGCTGAGGAGCAGTTATATCTAGATGCCACTGACGTGAAAAATGTCACCTCTTATCTCAAAGACTTCTACCGAACGATGGAGAACGATGCCTTATTCCAAAAGGAGATTCTGGATAAGTGTCGAACATACTAGTGGCAGTAGAGCTCCTTATAATCCTGCTAAGTCCCATTTTTTTATAGTGTCTTGAATTAATTCAAGAACCTTCTGATTCACTTTCTTGAAGTATTCATCGGCTTGTTCCTGATTGAAATTTGGGAAGCCTTGACCTGCTTGATAAAGCCCGATCGAACTTGGAAATGGTGTGGCAGACCAGCTTTTATTTTGAGGGTATGGGGTCGTCATCTCTTCTGAATATAGTTCCTTGTGAACTAGCGATGGATCAATGGCTTGTATATAGGCAGTTTCATTAAGGCCTGCATGGCCACCATCTTCGCCAAACACTTCCAAGGTTACGTCTGAGGCAAAAGACCACCAGTTAACAACCAATGTCCTTACCCCCAATTCGTTTGCAACTTCGGCAGCTACTCTTTGAAGAACAGCTGTTTGTCCTCCACCATGCCCATTCAGTACAATTATATTTTTGAATCCATTCCTGGTTAAGCCTTTCAAGATATCTCTGAAAAAGGGCTCGTAGGCCTCTTCAGTTATTTGGAAGGCTCCAGGGTAGTTCGCGAGAGAACCAGTGATACCATAATTCAAGGTAGGTGCGATCAGAGCATTTAAATCTTCAGCTAGCTCTTTTGCCATTGCAGCTGGGGCAGTATTGTCGGCCCCATTATTAATTACACCATGGGGTTCGAGTGTTCCTGTGGGAAGCAAAACGGTGCTGATTTGAGAAGGAACAAAATCAGAGAACTCCATCCAGTTTATACGGTCCATTTCTCGAGTCGAAGGTGACTGAGCGAAACAAATTTGAATGGAAAAAAAGCAGACGGATAAGGCTAGGAAGTTTTTCATTTAATCCAGTTTAAGTAATTGCATGAAATCGAAAAGTTCAATTCAAGGTAATCCTATACAGTGACATTGGGTTGAGATGTGGGGAATCATTTAATTCTGAATGATTAAATTCTAACCAATATTTCATTCCTATTTTCTCCATAACCCGAATGGATGGATGATTCCCAACGGTTGCCATAGAAACTACCTCTTTCAAACCTAAACTCTTGCCATATTTGAGACATGCTTTGGCACCTTCAGTGCTGTACCCCTGATTCCAGAACTTTCTCCTGATTCTCCAGCCAATATCGGTGCATGGTGTGAATACGGCTTCAAATTCTTTGTACCCAAGGCCTATGGTGCCTAGGAATTCACCAGTTTCTTTGAGTTCTACTGCAAAGTAACAATAGTTATGCTCCTTGAACATCTTGTTCATTTGGAGCATTTTCTTTCGAGATTTTTCTGAATCCATGGTTTCTACAAAGAAGCGCATGGTCTCTTCATCTGAATTCATTTCGGTAAAAGGCTCTAGATGATGTTCTTCCCAGAGCTTGAAACCTAGTCGTTCAGACGTAAAGATGTAATTCATTATTGAGCTGCTTTAGCTCTCTCTAATTCAGCTTTGCCTTTTCCAATAGGAACCATCAAATAAGCGAAGAAGCTTTGGTTGGTAAGGTTCAGATTATCGGCTTTGTAGATATCAACGAAGCCATAGTAATATTTGACTCCGAAACTCATACCCAGGCCGGATTTTAATTGATAACCTAAATTTCCTGTTACTCCAAAATCAAATCGAGTAAAATCATCCTTATTATTCTGTTTAATAGTAGACTCTACATCCTCGAAATCAGAATTGAATTCTACCCA
The DNA here is from genome assembly GCA_964562785.1 of uncultured Limnohabitans sp. Classification (GTDB taxonomy): domain Bacteria; phylum Bacteroidota; class Bacteroidia; order Cytophagales; family Cyclobacteriaceae; genus Algoriphagus. The sequence continues at coordinate 2,837 of CAZLUY010000486.1, forward strand.
ACTTTTACTCCTTAAGGCGGCCTGAGGACCAGCTGCTAAGAACAAGCGATTGTCAAATTTATATTTAAATAAAACTGGTACTGTGTAGTATCGAACAACCTGACTATAATCTCCAGGATCGAGATAAGTTCTAGCACCTAGTTCTACCAAATCATTCTCTGTCAGCTTATCGCCTCCCATGGCACTTTTGACCAATACTCCGGTATTTAGCCACCAGTTCTCCTTCATCTGGATGTCGAAATAGAAACCCAAGTTGAAGTTGGTGAGGTACTTGTTGCTTTCAAAACCAGAGAGGTTTGAAAAGTTAAAGCCACCCTCCAAACCAAATTCAAGTCCTTCAGAATTTAATTTATCACCTAATAATAGGGATATAAGAACTTGAGATTGAGCTTGGTAGGCGAATAGACCAATGATAAGGGTCAGGAATATTTTCTTCATTTTACTCGTGAATTTCAACGATAACCTCGATTTCCACTGCTATGTTGTTAGGGAGTGCAGCTACTCCTACGGCAGATCTGGCATGCTTGCCAGCTTCTCCAAAGACTTCAACCATTAAATCGGAGAAGCCATTAATTACCTTGGGATGTTGGGTGAATTCTGGGGCTGAATTAACCATGCCTAAGACCTTAACAAACTGCTTGATTTTATTTAAATCTCCTCCGCAGGCTTTTTTCAAAACCGCTAAAATTTCTACCCCGGTTTCTCTGGCTGCCTGGTAGCCTTCTTCCACGGTCAGATCACTTCCCACTTTGCCAAATACGTCGGGACCATTTCCAGCAAGGTAAATTATGTTGCCCACTTGTCTCCATTTTACATAGGTGCCCATGGGTTCACCAACTTCTGGAAGTTCGAGGCCTAAATCTTTGATCCTTTGTTCCGGGTTTTGAGCCTGACTCAGACTAATGAACGAATAGAATAAAACGGGCAATAAAAGCAGCTTGGAAATTTTCATTTTGAAATAAACAGTGTTGGGTCGAAGCTAAGAAATTCTATTAACTTTTAGGTATAGAATCATAAAGCCAAGCTGCCATGTCTGATCAAATTGAAATTGTCCCCTACGATCGAAAATATAAAAGCAAACTAAAGGAGATCAACTTGCCCTGGGTGGAGAATTTGTTTTCTGTAGAACCCATAGATCAAAAGCAGTTTGATTACCCTGAAGAGACCATAATTGAGCCAGGAGGAGCTATTTTGTTTGCCAAGTTGAATGAGGAGATTGTAGGTTCGGTAGCCCTTAACAAGGTTAATTCGGAGGAATACGAGATGATAAAAATGGGTGTAAAACCTGAGGCCAGAGGCAAAGGTATAGGACATGTACTAGCCAAAGCGGTTATCTCAAAAGCCCGTGAAATGGGAGGGAAGAAGTTGGTTTTATACAGCAGTAGTAAGCTAGACGCGGCAAGAGCCCTGTATTCCAAACATGGATTTATATCGGTAGTCCCCGAAGAAGGAAAATACTGCCGTTGTGATTATAAAATGGAATTAAAGCTATCCTGAATTACCAGAATCTGAAGGCCTTCTCGTTGATTCTGTTTCGGAAAATAAAGTTGTCCCAGATGTCTCGAGAGAAGTAAATTTCTACACCGATATTGAATGTTAAATATCCGTCAAATCGCTCGGTCAGCCCTGATCCACGTCTAATTCGTCCCCCATTCCTTAAGATCTTATCGATATCTGGTTCTCCACTGTCGTCGATAAAATTAGGATTTCTAACAGCTAGCCTAAGTCGGTCTGGATTATTACCAGTCACATAATCATCCACCAAGTCCAAATAGAATTCATTGATGTTGTAAGCCGATATATCATCCATATAATCGGTAAAAGTCCATCTGTAATTCATCTCTAGAGTAAGATCCATGTACACGTTAAGCTTGTATTTGAAACCTGCTCCGGTCGGAATCACCAGAATGTATTCTTCGTAAGGATTATTTTCTAACTGGTATGGTCGAAGGTCTACCCATTCTCCTCGAAGCTGTGTCTGGGGAGTATTAGTGGACATCCCCAAACCTGCGAAAATGTAGAAATTCCACAGTTCCCGTGTAATGTTATTCACCTTGACAGGCTTGAAATAATATTCAATAATCCCTGTAACCTCCCAGTTTTGAGCTCTGAAATTGAGGTTTCTTGGGTTTCTATTACTTCGAGGGTCGGCAGGAGGATCCTGTCCTGACATCTTGATATATGAGAAATCTCCTCGTGCTCTAAAATTGGTTCCCCATGTATAATGAAAGCTGAAATTAGCATTCCAATCGGGCTGCACACCTTCCTGATATTTCCAGAAAGAATAGAGTTCTCCGAAATACTGAGTTAAACCCACACTTGCCGAAATGGACCAAGGCTCTTCAAACCGGTAACGGTAAAAACTCTGGGAGAATGCCGAAGTAGACATCATGAATAAGACTATAAATAGAAGTTTCTTCATGTTCAAATTTCCGGCACTACTGACTCTTTCATTAAAGTGAAAATTAGACTAATTATCCCAGTTTTCAAATCGCCTTGGAGCAGATAGGTGGGGATAGATATCACATTTCGACTTGCCTTTAAACATAAATAATGCCATCGTATGAGTGGATATAGCCGATTAACGAAATAATAATCTGGTTGTGTTGTACCTCATTGGACCACTATTTATTAGTTGATTTCAGCTACATTTGATATAGTTTTTGAAACGACCTAAATAGAAAGCCAAATTTGGCCTCTGGCCGGTGATTGACGGCAAGTAAGTTTAGATTTAGATACGACTCAATGGAAACAGGAAATGTGATTGAAGATTTCATGAAAAACATCCCACAAGAGGTTCTTGAGAGGGCATCAAGAATTAAGTTACTCATCACCGATGTGGATGGAGTTCTGACGGATGGGGGTATCATTTACGACAATTCTGGAATGGAACTTAAGAAGTTCAATGTGAAAGATGGACTAGGTGTAAAACTCCTGAAAAAGCACAAGATTCTTGTTGGTGCAATCACAGGAAGGGCTTCTAGAGTGGTTGAAAATCGCCTTGAGGAGCTCGGATTTGACTTTCATTATCACGGGGTGAAAAATAAGGGGCATCGATTGGATGAGGTTCTTAAAACCTTGGAGCTTAAGAAACAAGAAGTGGCTTATATCGGAGATGACCTCATTGATTTGCCTATTTTGTCCCAAGTTGGACTTGCTGTTGCTCCTTCGGATGCCATAGAATACCTCAAACCACATGCAACCTTGATTACCAAAGCCAAAGGAGGAAGAGGTGTTTTTAGGGAAGTGTCAGATATTATTTTGCACTCACAGGGAAAATTGGAATCAATTATTGAATCATACCAAAACCAATAAATATGAATACATCCGGAAAAGTAATGGAGATCCGTGAAGGAATAGTTTTAGGAGGTGATCGGCCGGTTTTATTTTCCGGGCCATGTGCCGTTGAAAGCTTTGATATTTGTATTGAAATTGGCACAAAGGTGAAAGCCTGGGCAGATCAATATGGCTTTGATTATGTGTTCAAAGCTTCATTTGATAAAGCTAATAGGACTTCCTCAAATTCATTTAGGAGTATTGGTATGGATAAATCCCTGGGAGTCCTGGAGCGAGTAGGTAAGGAGCTTAATGTACCCTTGGTGACTGATATCCATGAAAGTTATCAAGCTGAGGATGTAGCAGCTGTTGTCGATGTTTTACAAATACCCGCTTTTCTATGTAGACAAACAGATCTCTTGCTTGCAGCAGGTAACACTGGAAAGGCGGTAAAAATAAAGCGCGGCCAATTTATGGCTCCAGAGGACATGCAATATGCAGTGAGCAAAGTCCGATCGACTGGTAATGATAATGTGTGTCTCACGGAAAGAGGTTTCTCTTTAGGGTACCATAATTTGGTGGTGGATATGCGTGGCCTTCCGGTCATGCGACAATTTGCTCCTGTCGTTTTTGACATAACGCATTCTGTTCAGCAGCCTGGAGGACAGGGTGGAAGTAGTGGAGGACAGAGAGAATTTGCACCGATTTTAGCAAGAGCTGCAGCAGCAACCGGAATTGATGGATTCTTTATTGAAACTCATCCCGAACCAGCGAAGGCGCTGAGTGATGGACCTAATTTGATTCCTCTGGATAGAATGGGGGAGTTTTTAGAAATGCTTCATGATGGATGGGCTTATGGAAGAAAAAACTTCGATTTTAAGATTTGATTTATGCGATATCTTATTTTTTCAGCATTCCTTTTTTTGTCTTTGAATTCTCATGCCCAGCAGAGTCTTGAGCAATTAATGAGATCAAGACTGGAAGGGCTTGAGCCAGATGAGGTGCTCCAGATAAAAGGAAAGGACCTTTTAGCAACAGATCAAATCCATGATTTTTATGCCTCGCGAGGCTTTGACCCGGTATGGATCGACAATGGGGAGCCGAATAGAAATTCCTTAGATTTTGCCCAGACAATCGAAGAATCAGTTTTAGATGGCTTGAATCCTGCCAACTATCACTCAAAGGTTATAAAAGAATTTGGCATTAAGGAAGGACAATTTGAAACCCTCGAATTGCTACAATTAGAATTACTTCTGACCGATGCATTTTTTGGTTTAAGTCATGATCTACACGAAGGAAAGGTTGATCATAAATCTTTAAAACCAGATTGGGAAATAAAGCCAAAGGTACCCAGGTATCGATATGATCAGCTGCTTGAAGAGATTAGTCAGGGTGCAACTATTCCTTCCACCATTCCAAAACTGTATCCCAAATTCAATATTTATTCTCAGTCAAGAGAGGTAATCAGGAACCTTCTTGTCCTTAAGGAAAGGGAGTCAGATAATTGGTCTGATTTAAAATTGGATGGGTTATTAAAAGTTGGGATGACAAGTTCAATTGTTCCAGAGCTAAAGAAAAGATTGGTTATATGGGGCTATCTAGATTCTGTAAGGTCTAATGGCTCAAAGGAATATGACTCTTTCACGCAAGAGGCTATAAAAAATTTCCAGAGATCGGTTGCTATGGAAGATGACGGGGTCATAGGAGAAAGAACCTTGAAGGCCCTGAATACTACCCTTGATCAATTAATCAAAATTGCGAGTGCAAACCTGGAAAGGATGCGGTGGTTACCCGACGGTGATTACGAGGGTCCAGTCGTTTTGGTGAACATAGCCAATTACAGTCTAGATTATATTCAGGATCAAGACACTTTGCTCAGCGAAAAAGTCATTGTTGGTAAGCGGTTTCATGAGACGCCGATTTTTCAGCAAGAGATAAGCTACTTGGTATTCAGCCCATACTGGAATATTCCTTATTCCATTACTCATAATGAAATTCTACCTAAAGCAAGGAAGGACCCTTCATACATTTCCTCCAAGAATATGGAGATTGTTAGTAATGACGGTCAAGTAGTTTCTACAGATAAGGTGGATTGGGAGAGTTCCAAATTTCCATATAGAATCAGGCAAAAACCAGGAGAGACGAATTCATTAGGGCTGGTGAAGTTTATTTTCCCAAATAATCACAGTGTGTATATCCACGATACTCCTGCGAGATACCTCTTTGCAAAAGAAGAAAGGGCAATGAGCCATGGATGTATTAGAGTTGAGAATCCACAAGATTTGGCAAAAATTCTGCTTTCAAATCAATCTGAATGGTCTGAAGAAAAGATATTCGAGGCAATGCATCAGGATAAGGAAGAAGTTGTCTACCTCAAAAAGAAGGTACCTGTAGTGCTACTATACCTGACTTTCTGGGCTAATGGTTCTGGAAAAGGGAACTTCAGACCGGATATATATAATCGCGACGAGGCAATAATTGAAGCGCTGTTCAACTAAGAGTTGATAATTTTGGAGCTGCTTAAGTATTCGTGATCATTTGCATAAGCAAAAATGAGGCTGCCTTCCTTTATTTGATTAATGAGCTCTTTGGAAATTTCTTGGGGTACCGCAGGGCAACCTAAGCTTCTTCCGAGTCTACCCGCTCTAAGAGCATATTCTTCTCTCGCATATTTTGAGCCGTGGATAACGATTGCTCGTCTTCTGGCTCTATCATTAATATCTTCCTCTAATCCGTCAAGCTTCAAGGAGTAGCCATGCGATCCATAGTAAGTCTCTCCTGTTTTATAAAACCCAAGGCTAGTCTTAAAAGAGTTAACTCTATTAGAGAATTTGGATGGGATTAGTCCGCCTGAATTCCTCCCATGTGCTACTACTGTATGATTAATCACTTCAGCCGTTTCTGTATCAATTACCCACATCCTTTTCTCTATGGAAGGAAGACTATAATCGATAATGGTGAGGACGTCTGAATCCAACGTGTTCCTCAACTTTAAAAAGCCCTCAAAGGCAAGGTCGAATACTTCCTGATTCGGAAGGGGTTCGTTGTTTGACTTTAGCTTTTCATACAAGACCTTATTCTCGGCAATTGGCTCAATGCTACCGATATATTCTGATCTCACCTGGTCTGGTAGACTTGTTAGGGCAATAAAGAGAAATAATAGGATTACTCGTGGCATATTCAGTTTTCAGGTGGCAAATGTATGAGGAAAATTTTAATTGAATTCGGTTGTAAATCAATCAATTAGCTTTTGAATTCAGGGAAATACCGAGACTTGTTGTCCTTAAATGAACCTCAACCGATTGACTTATTGTTTAAACGGAGGAGGCAGAATTTTATTTCGTAACTTTGCGCCTTCGATTTTAAGATTAATTCACTGAATTGCAGAGTATTGTGATTTTTGTTTAATCATTTAATATAAATAGTTAAACAAAAAAGTGATTATGCCTGTTCAACACAACAATGAAAGTATCTGTTTTCCGTAAGGAACATTTCAACTGCGCACATCGACTTCATAACCCGGCATGGAGTGACGAAATGAACGAGAGGGTCTTTGGTAAGTGTAATAACCCAAATTACCATGGCCATAATTATAATTTAATCGTTGAATTGCGGGGAGAGATTAACCCTGAAACGGGTTATGTATATGACATGAAGCTGTTGAGCGACCTTATTAAGGTCGAGGTACTGGATAAATTTGACCACAAAAATTTAAACTTAGATACCGAAGAATTTAAGAACCTGAATCCGACTGCTGAGAATATTTCAGTAGTGATATGGAATAAGCTCAGGGCGAAAATTGAGGGAAAATTTGAGTTGAAAGTAAGACTCTATGAAACAGAAAGAAACTTTGTCGAATACGATGGAAATTGATATTGAAAAAAACCAATTTGAGGAGCTAGGTGATCATCACGTAGGGACAAGTGTTGAGACTCCTTTGAGAGAAGATGCATTTGAAATGGATGATGATCTGAAGATTGAGCTAATCCAAAAGCACTTCAAAGAAATAATGAACATCATGGGCCTAGACTTGACAGACGACAGTCTTCAAGGTACACCTTATAGAGTGGCTAAGATGTACGTGAAGGAAGTGTTTAGCGGACTAAACCCAAAGAACAAACCAGCTATTAAGGTTTTTGAAAATAAGTACCAGTACAATCAAATGTTGGTAGAAAAGAACATTACGTTCTATTCAAACTGCGAGCATCACTTTGTACCAATTTTTGGAAAGGCACATGTAGCATACATTTCTAAAGGAGAGGTGATTGGTCTTTCTAAGATCAACAGAATTGTACAATACTATTCTAAGCGACCACAAGTTCAGGAAAGATTAACCATGCAGATAGGTAACGAGCTGAAGGAGGTTCTTGGGACGGATGATGTTGCAGTGATCATGGATGCATATCATTTGTGCGTGAGCTCAAGAGGAATCGAAGACACAAATAGCTCAACTGTTACCTCTTATTTCTCTGGCAAATTCCAGCATGACGAGCAAGCCAGAAATGAATTTATGGAATACATAAAGCTTGAAAAATAGACTAACTCAT
>CAZLUY010000487.1:0-3341 GCA_964562785.1 uncultured Limnohabitans sp.
GTACAGAGGAATTGATTATTCTTTTGATGGGATAAATGATGATCAGAGACCAATAATGGGAGGGCAGAGTTATTCTTTCTTCAATCCTAAAGTTGGTTTGAGCTATGAGAAAGGGAGTCAAACCTGGTATGCTAGCTATGCTGTTGCCAATAGAGAACCGACGAGAGGAGACTTCATTGACAGTCCAACTGGAGAAGAGCCTAAACCTGAGAAATTGAATAATGTCGAAGCAGGGGTACGCGGTAAAGGCAATGGCTTCAGCTATAATGCTAACTTTTATCTGATGGATTACAGGGATCAATTGATCCTAACAGGTCAGATTAATGATGTGGGTGCTTATACTCGAGAAAATGTGGAGGAGTCCTATAGAGTGGGAATTGAATTGGATGGGGCATTCCAAATCTCCAAGTCCTGGACGATTGGTGGTAATGCGGCCTTTAGCCAGAATAAGATTCCAGAATTCACAGAATACATAGATGATTACAGCCAGGAGGAATTCCAGCAGGAGGAAATAAACTACACTGATACTGATATCGCTTTCTCTCCTGATTTCGTTGGATCTGTCATAGTTGAGTTTAGGCCAATAGAGAATTTATCGCTTAACTGGTTAAGCAAATATGTAGGACAACAATACCTTGACAACACCTCTAATCCTACTAGGGCTCTCGATGCTTTCTTTACCACAGATTTGCAGGTTAGATATTCCATCAAGCCAAGATTCTTCAAATCCATAGATTTTAATCTTATGGTGAATAATGTATTCAATGAACTGTATGAGCCAAACGGGTACACATTCAGTTATTTTGTTCCAGGTGATACTGGAAGAGATTTGATCACAGAGAATTTCTACTACCCGCAAGCAGGAACGAATTTCATGCTCGGTGTTAGTTTAAAGTTCTAAAAGCAAAAAGGAGCGAATTTATTCGCTCCTTTTTTTTATTCCTCTTCTTTTTCCTCCCACTGGTAGGTTTCAGGTTCCAGATAATGAGGGTAGATTTTCAAATGCTGCTTCTTCACCTCTTCCGTTAGAGCTTGTCGGAAAACTTCCACATTTAAGCCCGTCTCCGCAGCCATAAAAACCGGCTTGATTCCATATCGCTTTTCATAAGAACTGGACAAACCTTCAAAGTCTTTGAAATCCGCCTCTTCAAGCTCGAGCTCTGTCATTTCCATGATCTTCTCTTCTGAAGGCATAGTTTCTACGAGATCAATTTTATTGAATACGAGTAGTGTGGACTTCTCTCCTGCATCCATTTCTCTTAAAGTCTGATTCACTACTTGTATGTGTTCCTCAAAGTTGGGGTGTGAAATGTCCACCACATGAACAAGAAGATCTGCCTCTCGAATCTCATCTAAGGTACTTTTGAAAGATTCAATCAAGTGGGTAGGGAGTTTTCGTATGAACCCTACCGTATCAGACAAAAGGAATGGAATCCTATTTAGCACAACTTTTCGAACTGTTGAATCGACTGTTGCAAAGAGCTTGTTTTCCGCTAATATTTTAGACTTGGTGATAAGATTCATCAGAGTACTTTTCCCCACATTGGTGTACCCTACCAAGGCTACTCTGACTATTCCTTTCCTCCCTTTTCTTTGAGTATGGCCCTGCTTTTCTACTTGTCTCAGTTTGGCTTTAAGCAAACTGATTTTATTTCTAATATCTCGCTTATCGGTCTCGATTTCCTTTTCACCAGCACCGCCACGAGTGGATGTCCCACCACGCTGTCTTTCCAGGTGAGTCCACATTCTTGTCAACCGAGGGAGTAAATATTGGAATCGAGCAAGTTCAACCTGAGTTTTAGCTTGAGCGGTTTGCGCTCTTTTGAGGAAGATATCCAGAATCAGTAGCGATCTATCGTAGATTTTGACCTTCAAATCGTTCTCCAGATTACGCATTTGAGAAGGGGAGAGGTCATCATCGAAGATGACCATGTCTACATCAAAATGCTTCACATAGGTTTGGATTTCCTCAAGCTTTCCACTTCCTACAAAAGTTCGGATTTCAGGCTTTTCAATTCTTTGTGTGAATCGGTAAACGGCCTTAGCACCAAGTGTCTCGGCCAAGAAGGCGAGCTCATCCAGGTTCTCATCAATTTCCAGGTCAGTTTGCCCCTGAGAAATAAGGCTTACGAGCACAGCAGTTGGTACAATTGGAGCGGTGTCGTATAGTTTCTTTAGTTTGCGTGAATGCTTTCCCATTTACTTAATCTTCAACAATGGAGGCCTTCATATAACTGAATGAGTCTCACGTTTATAAGCCTGTTTCCAGCTATCAAAGTTCGTCATATTTATTGGTATTAGATTAGGATACTCAATAAAGGCTTGGTTATTTTGTGCAAAGTCTTCAAAATCTGCATGACAGAAATTATAAAAACATCCATCCCGGACGTTTTAGAGATCACCCCAAGGATATTTCAAGATCAGAGAGGATACTTTTTCGAATCGTATAGAAATCAATGGTTGGAGTCTGAGGGGGTAGACATTACGTGGGTACAGGATAATCAATCCAGCTCCGTGAAGGGAACTGTGCGGGGTTTGCACTTTCAGCGTAGTCCATACGCCCAGGCCAAGTGGGTTCGTGTGGTAAAAGGAAGAGTATTGGATGTCGTGGTGGATTTGAGAAAGGCATCTCCGACTTTTGGCCAAATGGTCACTGTTGAGTTATCAGCAGAAAAACACAATCAACTTTACATCCCAGAGGGATTTGCTCATGGCTTCTCCGTGCTTGAGGATGCTATTTTTCTTTATAAGTGTTCCAATTTTTACAACAAGGAATCTGAGGGAGGGATACTTTGGAATGATGCCGAGCTTGGTATCGATTGGCAGGTTGAAAATCCTGTCATTTCTGAGAAAGACGCCATACTTCCTACACTAAAAGAATTTATCGACGCCGAGGGAGGATTGTAATGGGTTTATTTGATTTGTTTAAAAAACGCCCCTCGGTGACTGAGCCGTTGAGTCTGGATTGGCTGGAGGTTGATATGCACTCTCACCTTATTCCTGGTATCGACGATGGATCGAAAACTACAGAGGAATCTCTAGACCTCATCAGGAGGTTGAGTGATTATGGTTTGAGGAAGATCATCACGACCCCACATATTATGTCGGAGTATTATAAAAATACTCCGGAAATAATCAGAATGGGTTTAGAGGACCTTAGGAAAAGTGTCAAGAACGCTGGGATAGAAATAGAAATCGATGCAGCTGCTGAATACTATCTAGATGAGATCTTTCTAGAGAAAATTCGTGACGAACAGGAAATTCTAACTTTCGGAGATAACTATATTCTTGTAGAAACAGGATTCATAAATAGACCTCAAATGCTTTTGGAAACCCTTTTC
>CAZLUY010000488.1:0-8583 GCA_964562785.1 uncultured Limnohabitans sp.
CAAACTATTGCACTTATGGGTGCGGGTATCGTTGGTTGTCTTTGCTATGCGTTTTCAGACAGTGTCTGGGTCTCTGCTGTGGAAGCCGAGGTATATTCCATGTCATCTTTCTTTACCGCCATCGTTATTTGGGCAGTTCTCAAATGGGATGTGATAAAGGATCCAAAAGAAGAAAATCGATGGTTGATTTTCATCGCCTATTTGGTTGGTTTATCGATTGGGGTTCACTTGCTGAACCTTGTAGCGCTTCCTGCATTAGCACTTATCTACTATTTCAAAAAGACCGATTCACCGAATCTCAAAGGCTCTGTTATCGCCTTCATTCTGGGCGGAGTTGCTTTGGTCATTATCAATAACCTGATTATCCCTGGCCTTCCAAGTATCGCCGGAAGTATGGAGATTTTCTTCGTGAATAGCCTTGGTCTACCCTTTGGATCTGGTATTATTTTCTTCGCCATTCTATTCTTTGGAGGACTGGCATATGCTTTCAGATATTCTATTCAAAAGCAAAAGGCTACTCTCAACACCATTCTACTTTCTCTGGTTTTCATTTTAATTGGATACAGCAGTTATGCATTGATTGTAATCAGAGCAAATCAAGATCCTGTTATAAATGAAAATGCACCGAAGGACATCATCAGCTATGTATCTTATCTTAAAAGAGAGCAGTATGGATACAGACCATTATTGCATGGTCAATACTTTACAGCTAAGCTAATTGCTCAAGAAGAAGGTGATCCTATTTATCTAAAAGGTGAAGACAAGTACGAGATTGTCGACTATAGCCTGGTTAATACTTATGAGCCAGAAAAAACCACGATTCTTCCGCGAGTATATTCCACTCAGGAAAACCATAAAAGAATCTACCGACAGAAGCTCGGTTTAAGGGAAGGACAAGACCCCACTTTTGGAGATAACATTTATTTCATGTTTTCTCATCAGCTTGGCCAAATGTACTTCAGGTACTTTATGTGGAATTTCTCCGGTAGAGAATCGGATTTTGGAGATGCTCCATGGATAGGGCTGACCGATGCTTTCAGCGATAAATTCCCTGATTACATAAAGGAGAATAAGGGGCATAATCAATATTTCATGCTTCCCCTCATTTTGGGCTTAGTTGGATTCTTCTTCCAATCCAGGAAAGATCCCAAGTCATTCTATGTGAATCTCATGCTCTTCCTGATGATGGGTGCGGTTCTGGTGATTTATCTGAATTCGCCTCCAGTGGAACCTAGGGAGCGGGACTACATATATGTTGGTAGCTTCTACGCTTTCGCCATTTGGATAGGCATGGGTGTGCTAGCAATTGCGCATGGTATTGCCAAAATGAATAAGAATCTGGCAACAGGGGCCATCATCGCTACTCTGATCACACTTCCTGTAGCAGGACTAATGGGAGTCCAAAACTGGGATGATCATAACCGTACTGGAAGATACTTCTCTGTGGATGCTGCTAGAAATTTCTTGGCCTCGTGCGCACCAAATGCCATCCTATTCACAGGTGGAGACAATGACACGTTCCCTCTTTGGTATGTTCAAGAAGTTGAAGGCTTCAGAACAGATGTTCGGGTAATCGTCCTGAGTTATTTTGATACGGATTGGTATGTGGAACAAATGACAAGATCAGTCAATGAATCTGCTCCTCTCCCATTCTCTCTGACCAGCGACAACTATCAGAAAGGAACCAACGATGTACTCTACGTTACCGGAGACGATGAGGCTAACTCCGCAATCTCAGTCAGGGCTTATCTTTCCCTTCTCCGTGCGAATGACACCAGACTAAACCTTCAAACTGGGGGTAAAAGCATAATAAATATGGTACCATCCAGAAATCTTATTCTGGATGTAGACAGCAGCTTTGTGAACAACGATGAAATTGTTCCTCCACAGTTTAAGAGCCTTTTCACAGGTCAAATGAACCTGCAGGTGAAGGGACAATATCTGACTAAAGGTAATTTGATGCTGGTAGATTTGATTACAAGCAACAATTGGGATAGACCTATCTATTTCAATAATACTTCTCTTGCTACCATAGGCTTGAACCTAGACGACCACGTAGTCATGGAAGGCTTGACCTATCGACTACTTCCTATTCAGAAACCCAATTTCATTCGTGAGGATTTAGTGAATACTGACATCGCTTATGAGAGATGGTTGAATGACTTCAAATTCCGTGAGCTTAACAATCCAAATGGATACTATGACGAGGAATACAGAAGGTTTGTATCCAATCATAGAAGCTCATTGAATTCTATTGCAATCGCCCTTCTTGAGGAAAATCAGATGGATAAGGCAAGGGAATTATTGAATTACGGTTTGGAGATAATGCCTGACGAGTCGATTCCTTATGATCTTTCAAGTGGTCAATCAGTTCCACTTTTCTTTGAAGTTGGAGAAGAGGATCGTGCTCTTGAAATCATTGATAAGGTGGCGAAGAAATCCCTGGACATGATTGCTTTCTATGAGTTGGAAGGTCGGGATTATGATCGAGAAATTCTGATTTCGATCGAGATGATAAGATACTTTATACCACTTCTAGAAGAACGAGGATATCAAGATCGAGCAGACGAGTTCAAAATCAGGTTAGAGCAATTTATCGGCCCTCAGGATTGGGGGACTGACATTCCAAGGAGATAAAAGAAAAGCGGTTGATAACTCAACCGCTTTTTTTATTTCTTATGAAGGATGTAAAAGAGATCCAAACCCTTATTTGGATCATCCACCTCTAAATAATCGCTCTCTTTAATATCCACCACAGATTGTCCTTGCTGCTTATGTAACTTATTCCGATTCATCCGATTCAGAATTTCATATGGCATCCTCAGAACCGCGGCTGGTAGCTTATGCTGCAAATCGAAAATATCAAAACGCATAATCTTATTCACAGACTTCCTATTGGCTTCATGGTAATCCCAAACCTTTTGATTTCCGCCAATACCCAAAGATTCAACCTGATCGAAAATTTGATCACATAGCTCCGTCAATTGTGAAGGGGTATACTCTCTAATATGCCAGGGATTTCTAGAAAGGGTATGATTGATATTTGGAGTGGAGATGATGGCTCTTCCACCTGGTTTGAGCACCCGATAGATTTCCTCAAGGAAGAGCTTATCGTTTTGGATGTGCTCAATTACCTGAAAACTTACAACTGTATCAAAACTGTTATCCTCTAAGGAACTGAATGGAGGAATGACTGCCTGAAGAAACTTGACTCCTGGGTATTTCTCCTGTAGATTTTCTATTACTTCACCGATTTTATCTATTCCGAGATAGTCGTCCGAATGTGGTAAAAGAGTATCTACTCCCCTACCTTCTCCACATCCCACTTCCAGTAAATTTCCCGAAATCCAAGGCTGCGCCGCAATGTATGCTTTGAGCAATCTTTGATGAATTGGGTTGTCACTGACCAACTTGTCTGAGGCAATTTCCGTTGTATAGGTAGCCATATAAAATTTTACTATTTTGGCAAAATTAAGGTTAATTTTTGAATCCTAACTCACCCAAATGAATCCGCTAAAACATCTGTTTTTTGGAGCTTTTCTAACCCTTTTTTTGATAGGCAATAACGCCTTTTCCCAACGTAGCCTTGAAACGTTGGATCAGTCACTACGCTATTCCAGATATGCACGAGTAGGTCTAAAAATAATTCCAATCAGCATTGGTGAAAACAAGTTCAAACTTTTGATGCAAGTGGAAAAAATTGAAGAGAATCCCAACTTCTCTAATTTCAATTTTTCTTATTCTCTTTTGGACTCCTATTCACAGGAGATTAATGAAGATCAAATTGTGCTTCTAGGTGAAAATGATCTTAGCATGGATACAGAAAGACATTGGGTTTTTGAAAAGGTGGTGGAGATTCCTGAAAGTATCGAGACCAAAATCGCCTTATTATCCGTTCTTGATACTCGTCAAGATGATGAGTATTTATTTCATATTGATTTGAAGAGCTCATATGTGTCAGAGCACCCTAAGCTTGGGGCTTTCTATGCTAATGGCGTCGCATTTGATCAGGCATATATCAACCAAGGAGAATCACTACTCTTCGATTCTTACTCAGGGCCAAGCATACACGCATTCTTTTATCCGATAGAATTCCCTATCCCCTATCCTCCCATGGAAACTAGAGCGGCTAATGTCCCAAAGGAACTCGAGGTGATAGACAAAGGAGATTTCTTAGAGAGTCTTCCGAAGGAATTAGGAGAGAAAGGTTACTATTTCTTTCAAACGGATACTTCGTCTACACGCGGGCTGGTGATTAAAACTAGTCACAGTTCATTCCCTCAAGTCGAGAACTGGGATGAAATGGTGGACAATGTCACTTATATATCAACCAGAAAGGAACATGAGGCTCTTCTCAAAGCTGAAGACAAGAAAAAGGCCTTGGACGAATACTGGATAGGAATGACGAGGAACTCCGATAAGGCTAAAGAAATCATTCGTGAATATTTCCGTCAAATTGAATTTGCAAACATTCTTTTCACCGATTTCAAAGAAGGTTGGAAAACTGATAAAGGGATGGTCTATGTTGTTATGGGTCCTCCAAATGAAGTTAACTTCTTTGAAAACCGAGAAGTATGGACTTATGGAGGATTGGGCGAATCCTCGAAAATTACTTTTACCTTTGCGCGTGTAAAAAATGTGTTAATACCTCACTATTATACGCTGAATCGCTCCCGGGCATATCAGCCGGTGTGGTTTAAGAATATATCTCAATGGAGAAGCGGAAGGATGGCTTTCTAATCGAAAAAGGAGCCCACGATAAAGATTTTATTTTCGGAACCAGGGTAGTAATTGAAGCCATCAACTCAGGCAAGGAACTTGACAAAGTTCTTATTCAAAAGGAGGTAAACAATGACCTCACCAAGCAGCTCATCAAGCTTTGCAAGGAATATCAAATTCCTGTAGTTAGGGTTCCAGAGGGAAAACTTAATCGAATTACACGAAAGAATCATCAAGGAGTCATCGCCCAGACCTCTGCGGTCTCCTATGCATCCATTGACCACGTGATTGAGTCCTGTTTTTCTAAGGGAGAATCTCCATTGATTCTTGTCCTTGATCGGATTACAGATGTAAGAAATTTTGGTGCCATTGCCAGAACTGCAGAATGTGCTGGAGTTCATGCTATTGTGATTCCTGAAAAAGGTAGTGCCCAGATTAATTCTGACGCAATTAAAACTTCAGCCGGAGCCCTGAACTTTATCCCTGTCGTACGAGCAAAAAATCTCTTTTTCCAATGTCGGGACTTGCAAAAATCCGGTATACAGTTGGTTGCAGTGAGTGAAAAGGCAGATCAAATGATGTATGAATCAGACCTCTCTTCGCCAGTAGCCTTGATCATGGGTTCAGAGGAAGATGGAATCTCTCCTGATTTAATGAATATTGCTGATCAGAAAGTGAAGATTCCGATGAAAGGCCAAATAGAGAGTTTGAATGTATCCGTTTCTGCCGGCGTTCTCATCTACGAAGCTAGCAGACAGCGCACCATTAAATAAACTTAGTCCCTTTCTTTTTGGCATCTGCAACAAAGGTCCGGAATTCCTTTTCAGAGTCCATGGGACAAATCAGTAGGACATTTTCTTCCTCATTGATAAGATAATCGGATAATCCCTTGACCACGATCAGGCGGTTGCTATCCATTTTGATGAAGCTATTTTGGGTATCATAGAGGAGTGCATTTGCCTCCACTACATTTTTCTTTGCGTCTTTATTTCGCAATTCATATAGGCTCTGCCATGACCCTAAATCAGACCATCTAAAATCTCCCAGAGCTACATACACCTTTTCTGATTTTTCCATCACTCCATAATCGATGGAGATACTTTTTACTTGGGTGTAAACATTCCTCACAAAGCTTGATTCTTTGGAAGTGCCATAAACCTCAAGCCCCTCTTCAAATGCTTCAGCAGTGTCTGGAAGATGCTTTTTAAGCGCAGAAATCAGACTGCTTGCCTTCCAAATAAAGATGCCTGAATTCCATACAAAATCTCCACTTTCGACAAAGGTTTTTGCCAAGGATTGGTTAGGTTTTTCTGTAAAGGTTTTCACCTTTTTTACATCGGCCTTATCATCCTGCAGGTATTGGATATATCCATAGCCTGTTTCCGGACGATTTGGCTTAACCCCGATAGTTACCAAATGATCATCCACCTTGGCTTGTTTCAAGGCTTTTTTTACGGTCATCCTGAAAATTTGATCCTCAAGAATTAAGTGGTCCGCAGGAGTTATGATCAAATGTGCATCCGGATTGGAAGCGAAGATTTTATAAGTGGCATAGGCAATACAAGTCGCCGTATTTTTACGAGAAGGTTCACTGATAATCTGGTGATCTTCTAGCTCAGGTAATTGCTCCTTGACCTGCTCCAGGTATTTGCTGTAGGTGATGACAACAAATTGCTCCGGCGCAGCTAATTCTGAAAATCGGTCAAAAGTCATCTGGAGGAGAGACCTTCCACAACCTAAAACATCTAAAAATTGCTTGGGTTTATGTCTTCTGCTATATGGCCAAAATCGGGATCCAATTCCTCCCGCCATAATCACGATACGGAGTTTTTTTGACATGCGCTAAACTATACCTTCCTTCATTAAATCATGGATATGGATGAAGCCCATTAAACTCTCTTCATCCAAAACTACCAGTTGAGTAATATTATTATTTTTCATCAGATTCAGAGCACGAATAGCATATTCATTGGAAGAAATGCTTTTGGGGTTTGGAGTCATTACATCCTTGGCAGAAATATTTCTTACATCCAAGCTTTTCTCAAGCATACGTCTGAGATCACCATCAGTTATAATTCCTACTACCCTCCCCTCTGAGTTCTTAACTGCGGTAGCCCCAAGTCTTTTGGTAGATATCTCTACAATTACTTGGCGAAGGTCTGCATCTTCAGAAACAACTGGCGGTTCATCAGTCGGAATCACATCACCCACTTTCAGATAAAGTTGTTTTCCTAAGGATCCTCCAGGATGATACTTCGCAAAATCATCAGATGTAAAACCTTTGGCTTCCAGCAGACATACTGCGAGCGCATCCCCCATAGCCAAATGTGCCGTGGTACTCGTAGTAGGTGCAAGGTTGTGAGGACAAGCCTCTTCCCCAATGGTAGCATTCAAGACAAAATCAGCCTTCTTAGCCAGATAGCTCTCCGTATTACTTACCAAAGCAACTAACAGAGACCCATGTTTTTTCAATAGGGGCACCAGCACTTTTATCTCTGGTGTATTTCCGCTTTTTGAAATACAAATGACCACGTCATCCTTTTGGACCATTCCTAAATCACCGTGAATGGCATCGGCCGCGTGCATAAAGATAGAAGGCGTACCAGTTGAGTTTAGTGTGGCTACTATTTTATTAGCAATTAGGGCACTTTTCCCTATTCCTGTGACCACCACACGGCCAGTTGAGTTTAAAATAGTCTGTACAGCTGAGGTAAAATCATCGTCGATGAAACCTGATATTTGCTTGATTGCTTCCGCCTCATTTAGCAGAACTCTGTGCGCTGTATTCTTAATATTTTTAGTTAAATTCAATATTATCAGCTTTGAGTCATTGATCCCCAAAGTTAAAGAAACATACGGATCAACCCAGCCTCAACGCTTATCACCTTAAAGCCATTTTTGTGGACGATAAAGTAAAGTCGGATTTAAAGAAGATTTTCGGGTTTAGTCAGTTCAGAGGAAATCAGGAGCCCATTGTAGATAATCTCCTAAAGGACAAGAATACCTTTGTCATTATGCCTACCGGGGCTGGTAAATCACTTTGTTATCAGCTACCTGCGGTTGTATCTGATGGCACAGCGATCGTAATTTCTCCACTTATTGCCTTGATGAAGAATCAAGTGGATCAATTAAATGCAATTGGGGTTAATGCATATTTTCTTAATTCCACACTGAATAAGACCGAAAGCAGGCGAGTTAAATCTCAGGTCTTGGAAGGACAAACCAAACTCCTTTATGTGGCCCCTGAATCGCTGACCAAAGAAGAGAATATTGAATTTCTAAAATCAGCAAAATTGAGCTTCATTGCTATTGATGAAGCCCACTGTATATCCGAGTGGGGACATGACTTCAGACCCGAATACAGAAAAATCAAAAGTATAGTTGCTCAAATCGCCCCAGAGCTCCCAATTATAGCATTGACAGCGACTGCAACTCCTAAGGTTCAGCAAGACATTCAGCGAAACCTACAAATGGAGAATGCTGACCTGTTCAAATCATCCTTTAACCGTACCAACCTTTTTTATGAGGTTAAGCCTAAGGCGAAGAAAGGAATGGAAAAGAGCCTTATGCGTTTCATAAATACTCATAAGGGGAAATCTGGGATCATTTACTGCCTCAGTAGAAAGAAAGTAGAAGAAGTTGCCAATTTTCTGAAGGTCAATCAGGTCAATGCGGCCCCATATCATGCCGGTTTGGAACCTGCGGTGAGGATGAAAAATCAGGATGACTTCCTTAATGAAGATGTAGATGTGATTGTGGCGACCATTGCCTTCGGGATGGGAATTGATAAGCCCGATGTGCGCTTTGTGATCCACTTCGATGTTCCTAAATCTCTGGAAGGCTATTATCAAGAGACCGGTCGTG
>CAZLUY010000489.1:0-2955 GCA_964562785.1 uncultured Limnohabitans sp.
ATTTTGAAGCCCTCGTTTTTTAAAAAGGTCGTCCTTTTCATCTAACCCGCTAATGAGTACAGAAGCTAATGCCGTGTGGAATGAATGTTTGCGTGTCATCGAACAACACGTGAATGAGCAAAGCTTCTCTACCTGGTTCCAACCCATCAATCCAGTCAAATTAGAAGCAACTACCTTGACCATACAGGTTCCAAGTCAGTTTTTCTATGAATGGCTTGAGGACAATTATGTTCAAGTTCTCAAAAAAGCAATCAAGACCACTCTCGGCCCTGGAGGCAGACTGGAATATGCTGTTGTCGTAGATAAAGGTAATTCGTCCAATCAGCCCTATGTAGTTTCTTATCCACAAGGAAATCAAGGCGCGAAAAATGGAAAGCCAGGCCCGAAGGAAGAGAAATCAGCAACTCCATTTGAGATGCCTTCCCTCAATGCAGAAGCCCTGACTCAAAGCAACCTTAATCCGACCTACAATTTCAACACTTATATCGAAGGTGATTGTAATCGATTAGCTCGCTCGGCTGGATTCGCCGTGGCCACTAAACCAGGAATTACCTCATTTAACCCTTTGATGGTTTATGGTGGTGTAGGACTTGGGAAAACCCATTTGGTTCAGGCAATCGGAAATGAAATAAAGAATGGGCTAGAGGACAAGTTTGTACTCTATGTTTCCTCGGAAAAATTTGTGAATCAATTCATGGATTCCATCAAAGATGGTAATGTGAAAAGCTTCACTAATTTCTATATGCAAGTAGATGTCCTCATCATCGATGATATTCAGTTTCTAGCAGGAAAGGACAGAACTCAGGAAATGTTCTTCCACATCTTCAATCATCTCCACCAAAACAAGAAGCAAATCATCATGACCTCGGATTGTCCTCCAAGAGATCTAAAGGGACTTGAAGAGAGATTGCTTTCAAGATTTAAGTGGGGACTGACTGCAGATCTTCAGATGCCTGATTTTGAGACAAGGGTAGCTATCATTCGTCGCAAAATGCAGTCTGAAGGAATTGATATTCCAGCTGATGTGGTTGAATATCTAGCATATACTGTGGATACCAATGTCCGGGAGCTCGAGGGAATCCTAATTTCTTTAATTGCTTACGCTTCTTTGGATAGGGTGGAGATAAGTCTTGATCTCGCCAAGACCGTGATGAAAAATATCATCAAGGATATAGAGACTGAGGTTGGAGTTGATTTTATCCAAAAGACGGTTTCTGAATTTTATGGTATTGAGCTTGACGATCTAAAAGCTAAGACCCGGAAGAAGGAAATTGTGACAGCTCGACAGGTAGCCATGTTCTTCTGTAAAGAGTTCACCAATCATTCCTTAAAATCCATCGGATACCATTTCGGAGGAAGAGATCATAGTACTGTTATCCATGCCGTTCACACAGTTAATGATATCATGGAAACAGACGCAAACTTCAAGAACTCGGTAAATGAGTTGAAGAAGAAATTTAAGATGCGTTCTTATTAATCCAACCGGATTATTCCTCTCAATTCTTCTAGGTCAATTTCTAATTCAGTAGGTCCCAATGCATATGGCCCTATTTCGTAGGAATTGTATACAACTTTGAAGTTACCCCCTGAATACCCAATAGCCTCAGGCAGAAAAAATCCCGATTCCGGAATATTAAAAAACCCAGTTTCGTTTAGGTCTTCATTAGGACCCACTTCATGAAACTCCCGGAACTTAGACTCTACTTTTTCCAGTAATTTGTTCTCATCCAGAATGAGTTCCTTATTGCTAAGAACCTTTTTGCTCTTAAAATCATAATTCACAAAACTCCATGAGTAATTGGCATGAGCTCCGCCAGTATAATTATCAATATAAAATTGAATGGAAAGTAACCCCAGGCTATCAAAAGTTATTTCTGATTCGACATTGATAAACCAATTACCTGGCATATCTGGAAATTCCTCTTTGATTTCCAGGTATTCATCAATAAATCCCTGTGCTCCAAAATCAGCCCTTTTTGTGGTAGAATCCTCTGAATAGATGTAAGACTCTAACTTCTCCTCAATCAAGCCATTCAAAAGTGTGGAATCCACATGGTTCATAACCTTCGGCCAAGAATAGTTAACCTTGGCACATTCCTCTCCTAAGCAACCTTCTTTGGAAAGCGTCTTTGTAGAATAGTCTATTTTTTCGTCCAGCATCTTACTGGTGCAAGACATTAATATCATAATCAAGAACCCGTAAATAAGCCTCATATCATTCCTCCTTTAAAAATTTTTCCAATGCTTTTCGGGCCAGCCACAGTGGACTAACCTCTCCCTTTCTAACCTTATCCTCTCCATTTTCCAAAGTGTCTCTCACCTGTTTATCATTCTGAATGGCCTCAGTGAGCAATTGAATCATACTCTCTTCAAGCCAGCTCATTCTTTGTGACTCTCTATTCTTTAGCCAATGACCGTTGCCCCTCACTTGTTCTTCAAAATCCTGAATCATGCTCCAGACTTTATCTAGTCCATTTCCTTCTAAAGAGGAAACCAGCTCCACTTTTGGGGACCAATGATTTTCATTTAATGGGAATAGATGGAGGGCTTGCAGGTATTGTTGTCTGGCCAATTTGCTAGGCTTTACATTATCTCCATCTACCTTATTTATGATCAAACCATCGGCCATTTCCATAATACCTTTCTTTATTCCCTGAAGTTCATCTCCTGCTCCTGATAGCATCAAAAGCAAAAAGAAATCGACCATCCCTTTGACTGCAGTTTCGGATTGACCTACCCCAACTGTTTCTATTAGAATAGTATCAAACCCTGCAGCTTCACACAAGAGCATACCTTCCCGGGTTTTGGCACTAACCCCACCTAAGGAGCTTCCTGATGGACTCGGTCGGATAAATGCGCGCTTATCGGAAGCAAGTTTATCCATACGAGTTTTATCTCCCATGATACTTCCCTTTCCTTTTTGACTACTCGGATCAATCGTAAGAACAGCAAGTC
>CAZLUY010000490.1:0-2195 GCA_964562785.1 uncultured Limnohabitans sp.
CAAATCCCTATCAGTGAATCATTTAAGCAAAATGTTAGAGGGTCAGGTTGCAGTTTTAAGCTCTGGTACCCTGGCTCCTAAAGAGGTGATTGATGTTCTGGACGCAATGAGATCTAGTGACCTTTACAGGGCTGATCAAAACACCTATCTCCTCTACCCTAATAAACAGTTACCTATCTTCTTGAAGAGGAATATCATTCCAGTTGAAAGCGTTAAGAAGTCCTCCTTATTTGAGCAATTAATAAAGGATGGAGATAGCTCAGTTATTGAGCAAGATGAAAACGGAGACTTCCATTTCAATGGCAACTTCAATAATGTAGATAGTCTGATCGAAGCTTTGAACAATCTCGAATCTGAGTATCAGTCCAAGGCTCAGAATGAAAAGGAGCTACTTTCAGAAATATTTGAAGAGGTTTTTAACCACAAGGAATTCACTGGCAGATCAGGTACTTTTTATGGATATGAAGGCCTGGGATCTATCTATTGGCATATGGTTTCTAAACTTGCACTTGCCGTGCAAGAATGCTTTTACCAAGCTCTGGATTCAGGAGCCAGTCCTGATACATTGAAAAGATTAAAAGACCACTACTATGAAATAGTCGAGGGCATCGGCGTTCATAAGGATCCTGAATTATATGGAGCCTTTCCTACCGACCCTTATTCCCACACTCCATTGACCAAAGGAGCCCAACAGCCTGGAATGACCGGGCAAGTAAAGGAAGATATCCTTACGAGATTTGGAGAACTCGGGGTTAGAGTAAGCAGGAACAGCATCCATTTCGATGCGAGTTTATTAGACAAGAATGAATTACTCCAAAGAGATGAGGAGTTTCAGTATATTGACCTAAACAGTCAGCAAAAATCATTTTCCCTTGAGCCAAATTCACTGGCTTTCACCTATTGTCAGGTCCCGATAGTTTATCAGCAATCACCCAATGACAATATTTCTGTCACTTTTAGTGATGGGGACGAGGAGAAAATTGATGGACACGTGCTGGGTCAAAATCTTAGTAATAAACTATTTCGAAGAGATGGAGAAGTTGAAAAAATCGTGGTATCATTCCAAAACTTGGATACCCTTCCTTAAAGCACCCATTGTCATACTGTTTCTGGGAGTTCTTTTCTTGACAAGCTGTGAAGAAAGTTCAAATACAGAAGCCCCTAAAACCAAGACAGCAGCGGACATCTTAGGAAACCCTGATTACCAGGCAATTTCTTATGGCGGGTATCGGGAAAGAAGTAGAGATATCCAGCCAAGTATCGATCAGTTAAAAGAGGACCTAAAAATCCTTTCTGCAATGGGTATTCGGATTGTGCGGACCTATAATGTCCAGCTTCAGCAAGCCCCAAACCTATTACTTGCGATCAGCGAACTCAAGGAGGAAAACCCAGATTTTGAAATGTATGTAATGCTGGGAGCCTGGATCGATTGTCTCAATGCCTGGACGGATCTAGAGCCTGATCACAACCAAGAAAGTCCACAAAATGCAGGTGAAATAAATAGAGCTGTTGCTCTTGCTCAAAAGTACCCTGACATCGTCAAAGTAATCGCTGTCGGAAATGAAGCCATGGTGAGGTGGGCAGCAAGTTATTATGTTCAGCCATCTGTAATTCTTAAATGGGTAAATCATCTGCAGGACCTCAAAGCAAAAGGCGAACTATCCAATGATATCTGGATAACTAGTTCAGATGACTTTTCATCTTGGGGAGGTGGAGATGCCTCTTATCACACGGCTGATCTCGAAGAATTATACAATGCAGTGGATTATATTTCCATGCATACCTACCCATATCACAACACCCACTATAATCCTGATTTTTGGCTAGAGCAGCAAGAGGTCTCAGATGAAGGAACCCGGTTGGCTGTAGATGCAGCAATGATTCGTTCGAGAGACTTTGCTAAGGCTCAATACGATAGCGTCAAAAGTTATATGAATAGTATTGGGGTCAAAAAGCCTATTCATATCGGTGAAACCGGCTGGGCTACCATCTCTGATGGTTTTTATGGTTCAGAAGGTTCTCGAGCAACGGATGAATACAAGCAGGGTCTATACTATAAATTGATGCGGGAATGGACCAATGCTAATGGAATCAGCTGCTTCTATTTCGAGGCTTTTGATGAGCAATGGAAGGATTCTCAAAATCCATTAGGCTCAGAAAATCATTTTGGATTGATTGATCTTTCAGGCAAAGCC
>CAZLUY010000491.1:0-1945 GCA_964562785.1 uncultured Limnohabitans sp.
CCCGCTTTATGGTAGTACTTATTGATTTCATCGTCAAATGCAGTGAAACCAAGACTAAAGGTTGGGGCTGGAATTCCTTTTCTAGCAAAGCTCACATTGTCAGATCTATCAAATAGACCTTGCTCTGGGGCTGGATCCTCAATAGCAGTCAGACCAAAAGCCTGTGATGCTTTAGCCATGGTTGACATTTCAGAGGTTCTACTCAAACCAATTACTGTCACCACAGAAGTATCATTATAACCCGCTCCATCGATATTTAAGTTGTAGGCAATTTGCTCAAGGGGAATTAATGGATTGTCGGCAAAATATGCACTTCCTAACAAGCCTTTTTCTTCAGCTGTCCAAAGGGCGAGTAAAATGGATCTTTTAGGAGGATTCTTTGCGAAATATTTTGCGGCGTTCAGAACAGAAACTGTACCTACGGCATTGTCTCTTGCTCCGTTATAAATCGTATCACCCTCTGCATCTGCTCTTCCAACGCCCACATGATCATAGTGAGCTGAAAGCATTACAAATTCATTCTTGAGGTTTTTATCTGTTCCTTCAATCCAACCAACAATATTTTTCCCATCAACTGGGCTGAGTGTTTTGCCAGTGATATCAAGGTTGGCAGAGCTAATGTCCCCTTTGGCAACTTGATTTTTGACTTCGCTCTTAAGGTCTTTCACCCACAGGTATGGGAGTTTACTAGACTCGCCCTGATCAATTGATAATTGATCTTGGCTTAAATAATTAGCAATCAAGTCCCAGGGAATTGAAGGGATGTTATACATTTCGATAATACCTACGGCTCCATTTTCGGCAGCCAAGGCAACTTTCTCTCTGCCGACTGCAAAGAGTTGAGCTGGACTCATTCGATCCGGAGCACCAAGATTGGTAACCACTATTTTACCTTTGACATCCTTTCCGCTGTAATCATCAGCTAGACCATAGCCCAAATCGACTAATTCGTACTCTCCTGATAATGATTCACCATCTAAAACCAGCATGGACTCTCGCTGAGCAAATTGGTTGTCACCCATACTTAAGCTTCCTGATTTTGGAGGAGAAGAAAGGTTGAATGGGATATTCTGGAAATATCCATCTGCACCAGGAACTTCTTTAACACCAAGCTTTTGGAATTCACCAGCTATGTAATCAATCGCCAGTTTCATTTCACGTCTTGCTGGGTCTCTCCCCATTAATTCATCAGATGCCAGGTAGGTAATGTGACTGACGGCTAATTCCTCGTCAAACTGTTTTTGAATCTTCTTCTTTTGCGCTGTGCTAAGGGTGGTTGAGCTTATTAAAACAAAAAGCCCAAGAAGCATTTTTCTCATAGTTATCATTTTTGAACCGCCTAAAATAGCTTAAAATCTCTATTATCTATTGAAGAGTTGAGCTTTTGCCGGCCTCTAAACTCAAATCCTTCATTACTTTATTGAAATGCGGCAGAATCTGAGCCTGAATGTCAAGTTCCTTTTTTGTCTTTGGGTGAGTAATGGTTAGCTCCTTTGAGTGGAGCAGTAGCTGGGTGATTCCAAATTCCTTTTCAAAGAATTGATTTTGCTTATTGTCGCCATGCTTTTTATCCCCAATGATATAATGACGGATATGTGCAAGGTGTTTTCTTATTTGGTGAGTCCTGCCAGTTTTAGGCATTACCTCGATCAGTGAATATCTACTTGTAGGATATCGTCCAGTGGTGTCATAATTGATTTCACATTTAGAAATCAGCCGATAATCTGAAACAGCTTCTTGTTTGATATTGGAATATTCGCTCGTTAGCGGATAATCTATGGTTCCTGAAGTGACCTGAGGAATACCTCTACAAATAGCCCAATAGGTTTTATGAACCTGCCTTTCTTCAAATTGATTTTTTAAGAAAGGCAGGTCCTTGGAATCCTTGGAAAATAACAAAACGCCGCTTGTTGGTCTGTCGAGTCTATGAATTGGGCTTACCCAA
>CAZLUY010000492.1:0-4103 GCA_964562785.1 uncultured Limnohabitans sp.
AAAA
Organism: uncultured Limnohabitans sp.; assembly: GCA_964562785.1. Taxonomy (GTDB): domain Bacteria; phylum Bacteroidota; class Bacteroidia; order Cytophagales; family Cyclobacteriaceae; genus Algoriphagus. The sequence continues at coordinate 5 of CAZLUY010000492.1, forward strand.
ACTAACCAACCTTATGAAAAAGTTAACATTTACTCTACTACTTGGACTAGCTAGTCTAAGCTTCATTCAAGCTCAATCTCTAACCAATTCTTCTTGGGACGAGTCCAAAAGGAAACAACATTTGGAAAATGTTCAGGACCCTACAACCTGGGACATGGAAATGGTAGAAACAGACAAACCCATTATCGAGATGGGACTCGACTTTGGCCCCTTTCCATACGGTGTATTTCCAGTTCCAAAGTATGAATTAACAGCAGGTGATTCAGAAGTGGCTGTAGGAAATACTCCAGGAAGCTTCAAAGTGAATGGAAAGTCCGTTTACATGAATAGCTTCCAATGTTACAAGAATCCAGTCAATGAGGGATTACTTGGGGATGCAGAAAGCAAGTCCTTTTTCCAGATAATCATCTTGACTGAATCAACTGAGGAAGATGGTCAATTCGGAATTCTTTCAAGAAACCACCCAGACTATATGGGACAGGGATACTTGGATACTGAAAAAGGCCGAATCGACTATGCAGCTTTCATAACAGCTGAAGGAGATAGCTTTGCCATCGTGAATTCCAGACTCTTTAATCTGAACTATGGAACTACTGTGCTTATCGCTCCACAGGAAGATGGAACATTGAGATCAATGCAGATCGATTCACCAGCTTTGACAGTGGATGAAGTTCAGCAGTATTCTGAGGAACTCTTGACCAAAGCTCAGGTGAAGCAATTCTTCAAGTAAAATTAAGGAATCACCCTTTTAGCCGTCACAGTGGTGTTTACTGTGATGGCTTTTTTATGCCTCATTTACCCTTGCAAAAATTAACTTGATTTTATTCTTTCTATTTCCCTTTTTCAGGCAGATTTATCCTCAGCATGAGATACAAAGAATATAATGTCAACCGGGTGCTTGAACAGGCGATCCGGTTGTTTTGGGAGCATAGCTTTATGGGCTGCTCAATCAACACATTGGTCGAAGAGACCGGAGTAAACAGATTCTCCCTTTATCATGAGTTTGAAAACAAAGAAGGAATTCTTTACGCTTCTTTAAAGCTCTACAAAGAAAGATACTGCGATCAAAAGTTTAGCATACTAAAGGAGGAAGGTGAAATGAGGGAAATCCTCAAGAAGTTTTACCTGAGCTTTCTCCAAACCACAAACACCATCCCAGGCTGCTACTTCATTCATATTGGAACAGAACTGGCAGACTCCGATGAGAAAATAAAGTCCATTCTTGAAGCTTACCTGCAAGAAATGGAAGACCTCTTCATTCAACTCTTGAATAAGAATAACTATGCAGGAGAGCAGGCAAATATCCTTGCCAAACATTTGATCGGACTTTATTGTACATCCACGAGCTTCTGCCTGATTCATACAGAATCTCAGCGAGATGAGTATATTGAAAATGGTATTAACGTAATCTTCAAAACCAATGGCTAGAGTACTATCAGCAACCTATGATGAATTAGTAGAAAAGGCGCAGCGAGTTTTTTGGCTTCATGGATATAAAGGAATTTCTGCCAAAGAACTTTCCCAGGAGCTTGGAGTCAGTAGTTCTACCATTTATACCAAGTATCCTAAAGAAATGCTTTTCATGGATTCCTTGGATTACTACACATCTACTTACTCTGACCCGTTCTTAAAAGGACTTAGAGAATCTATGGGAGGATTAAAATCTCTTCAAGAGTTTTTCTATGCGCTTATCGAGGCACTTTTAGATAAAACCTTTCCTAAAAGTTGCCTCATGGTAAATACCATAGTAGAGATGCGAGTGGAGAATCAGGACATCATTGACAGATACCATAGCTACATTGCCAAACTAAGCGATAGCTATAAAGTGGTTTTAAGAAAAGCTTATGCCCTTGGTCAAATTGAGGATGAGAATAAAATTGATTCCTACGCTGAGTTTTTACTTGGTATGATCTTCAGCCTCAGCATCTTCTACAAAATTCAAAGTAAGGATGAGTTGAAAAATTACGTCGATGAGCAGCTCAAGCTGATCGATTAATTTTCATAACTGAATGCTATTTTTTTTTGACTTCGATCGTCGATCTACATTTGAATCATAATCATTTAACAAAAAGAAATTATGAGCGAAGTAATCGTAAGCAAGACCATTCAAGTACCAGCATCTGAAGCGTGGAAAGTATTATCATCTTTTAGAAACATCGAAGCTATTTCTCCTATTGAGAGATCTGAGACAGTAGGTGAAGGAGCCGGAGCAAAAAGAACTTGTTATATGCCTGATGGAGCAGCTATTCATGAGACTTTGAACAAGGTTGATGATGCTACCATGGAGATGCAGTACATGATCAACGAAGGACCATTTCCTATCACTGGATATGTAAGTGATGTAAAAGTAGAAGCAATCGGTGACGGTGCATGTAAGGTAACTTGGGGATGTGAGTTCGAAGCTGATGCTGAGGCAGTTCCAGCTATGACTGAACTTTTCGAAGGATTCTACAATGTGATCATTGATAGCCTAGAGAAGTCAATTCAGAATCAAAACTAATCCGACCTGCACCATAGAAGAAAAGCTCCTTTTAGGAGCTTTTTTTATTTCTTCAGATTACTCTTGTTAAAAACATCATCTGAAATGGGTGGGTTGATTTTCATACTGGTCACAATGAAATCAGTGCCTTTGCCGTCTTTCAGCATATCCTTGTAGTTCATTTTATGGGGATACCATCTTCCATCCACTTGGCGAATATCACTCATCACCGTTCGCTTGAGTAGCTGACCACTTTTAGCAAAGAGATCTTCCTTCAGTGGGACATAATGCTCTTGCTCTACCCAAAGCTTTCGGCTCTGATAAGTAGCATCATCCACTTTGGCCGTAAGCATTAGAACCCAGGTTTTGACCCCATCAATTTCCTCCTCTCCTTCTATTTCAGCATAATAAATATCTAAAAGTTTCCTATCCTCCATCATGTCCTCATAGGACAAATCTGAGCCCATCACACTTTGTCTGAGCATATGACCAGAAAGCTGAATCGTTCTATCCGAAGATGGTGAATAAATCCAGAGATAGTTTTCAAGCTTTAGCATCTTAGTCCCTTTCTCTCTGTCTGGCGAAAGGTATTCAGTGAAATTATCATTCTTACCACGGCTGTAGCCAATGGAAGTGATGGTACGACTATTTCTTCTTCCATAGATTATCATCTGACTTTCCATAATCCTGGTGTCTGCTGACATATTATCATCCACTTTTTGAATAATCTCATCGGCTGTGGGCCTTCGTTCAGTTTCGGTTAGGATACTTACTAGAGCAAGAATCCATATCATCAAGTATTTCATAGTCAGGTTATTTCTAAATCAATTCAATTAGACTTCCAATTCTTTAAATAAGGATGCTGTCGAGCGCTTATAGATCCCAATCCCGCTCAGCATGTTACCGAGAACCATCGCAAATAGACCCGGAATGAACCCTATATACAGAAGGTCCGGTGTGAGTTTACCTCGCAAAACTGATGGCATCATCATAGAGCTATCCTTCATCAGGTCTCCCACATCTATACCATATGTTTGGAGGAGGTAAACTCCAAACAAACCTATGGAAGTCCCTATCACAGAGCCAATACTTCCAATCAAAACAGCCTCATAAATTAACGTTCGATAGATGTGTCCCTTGGGTTCTCCTAAAGCCAGCCGAATACCGAACTCCTGGTATCTCCTTAGTCCTCCTAGCAAACCCGTATTCCAAAGGACCATACTCATGGCAAAGACGAATATCCCAACGAATAGTGCACCAAAATAATCCACCATATCCAGATAACTAGCAAGTCCATTTTGATCTCTCAAGGCCAGCATTTCTGGGTCAAATTCATCATCAGAAGCTTGATACTTAGCATTAAACTCATCCACGATCGGTTGAACCTGATCCTGGTTATATACTCCTCCAGGTAAATACCCTAGCATTTCTCCGACTGCATCATCCATGTCCAAGACTCTGCGGGCATCTGAAATATCTATGACCATTGCACCCTTGTCCATTGCTGGTATACCAAACCGAATAGTGCCACTCACGATGAAATTTTCAAAACTCATGCTACCATTCATGGTAGTCCCCATATAGGTGACCTCATCCCCTATTTCAATATTCAATTTCTCG
>CAZLUY010000493.1:0-1706 GCA_964562785.1 uncultured Limnohabitans sp.
AACCTTACAGTAAAAGAAGTAAGCGAACTAGCAGACATACTTAAAGAAGAATATGGTATTGAGCCAGCGGCAGCAGCAGTAGCTGTAGCAGCAGGTGGTGGTGCTGCAGGAGGCGGAGAAGCTGCTGCAGAGCAAACAGAATTTGATATCATGTTGAATTCAGCTGGAGCTGCGAAGCTTGCAGTTGTGAAAGAAGTGAAAAACCTTCTAGGTGTAGGACTTAAAGAGGCAAAAGAATTGGTAGATAGTGCTCCTTCTGCAATCAAAGAGGGTGTAGATAAAGCTGAGGCTGAGTCTATCAAAGCTGCTCTTGAAGCTGCTGGTGCTGAAGTAGAATTGAAGTAATTCTAACTCAACCAGAAAGCTTTAATGACGGTACTTTATAGTCCAAAATATAAATGACTTATTGGCTTAATCCATACGCAGTATGGGTTAAGCCTTCCGTCGTTTTGAAAGCGAAAAACCGATTTACACAAATATATTTTGACAAGTAGCTATTTATTTTGTCAGTAACATCTTAAAACGCGTATAGGATGGCATCTAACGAATTAGTGATGAGCGCTGGAGACTTGAGAGTCAATTTCGGTAAAATGAGATTGGATTCTTATTATCCAGACCTTCTAGAAATACAATTGAAGTCGTTTCAGGAGTTTTTCCAACTGGAGACCACACCTGAAAACAGAGGAAACGAGGGGTTATTCCGAGTATTCCAAGAGAACTTCCCAATTACAGACGCAAGAAATATTTTCGTCCTTGAGTTCCTAGATTATTTTGTAGACCCTCCAAGATATAGTATCGAAGAGTGTATGCAGAGAGGTCTTACGTACAGTGTACCGCTCAAGGCAAAATTGAGACTTTCTTGTAATGACGAAGAGCACGTAGATTTCCAAACTATCGTACAGGATGTATTCTTAGGAAACATCCCATATATGACACCAAAGGGTACTTTCGTGATCAATGGTGCGGAGAGAGTTGTGGTATCACAGCTACACAGATCTCCTGGGGTATTCTTCAGCCAATCTTTCCACCCGAATGGAACAAAGATTTACTCAGCGAGAGTAATCCCATTCAAAGGGGCATGGATGGAATTCGCTACGGATATCAACTCTGTGATGTATGCGTACATCGACAGAAAGAAGAAATTCCCAGTAACAACGCTTCTTAGAGCAATCGGTTTTGATTCGGACAGAGAGATATTAAATATATTCGATCTTGCCGAAGAAATTGATTCAGATGCGAAGTCATTGAAAAAAGCAGTAGGTAGAAAACTTGCAGCGAGAATCCTAAAGAAATGGACAGAAGACTTCGTAGATGAGGATACTGGAGAATTGGTAACAATCGAAAGAAATGAAATCATCTTAGAACGTGATGTTGTTCTAGATGAGGACAATATTGAATTGATCCTTGAGGCAAATGTGGAGAAAGTAATTCTCCAAAAAGATGACCTCGATGAGGATTATACAATTATATACAATACGCTTCAAAAAGATCCATCGAGTTCTGAATTAGAGGCAGTAACACAAATCTACCGTCAGCTAAGAGGTACAGATCCACCAGATGAGGAAACAGCACGTGGTATCATCGATAAGTTATTTTTCTCAGACAAGAGATATAACTTAGGAGAAGTGGGTAGATATAAAATCAATAGAAAGCTTGAAACAGGTACGAGTGGAGATACACTTGTATTGACCAAGGATGATATTATT
>CAZLUY010000494.1:0-6474 GCA_964562785.1 uncultured Limnohabitans sp.
CTCTGTTCAAGGTTCACTCGTCATGTATCCTATCTACAAATTTGGTAGTGAGGAACAGAAACAAAAATTCCTTCCCAAACTAGCTTCTGGTGAATATCTGGGTTGCTTTGGTCTCACCGAACCTGATCATGGATCTAATCCGAGTGGAATGACCACTAATTATAAGGATATGGGAGACCATTATCTTTTGAATGGCGCAAAGATGTGGATATCCAATTCTCCCAAGGCGGACATCGCTGTAGTTTGGGCTAAGAACGAAGTAGGGCGAATCCATGGATTAATTGTAGAAAGAGGCATGGAAGGCTTTTCCACACCTGAAACTCATGGAAAATGGTCACTACGCGCTTCTTGTACAGGAGAGCTAGTCTTTGATAACGTAAAAGTTCCAAAGGAAAACCTACTTCCAGGCAAAAGTGGATTAGGTGCTCCGATGATGTGTCTTGATTCTGCCCGTTTTGGAATTGCCTGGGGAGCCGTTGGCGCAGCTATGGATTGCTATGAATCTGCCAGACGTTATGCTGCAGAAAGAATTCAATTTGACAAACCAATTGGAGCATTTCAGCTAACACAAAAGAAGCTTTCGGAAATGCTTACCGAAATAACAAAAGCCCAATTACTTGCTTGGAAAGTCGGGAAAATGATGAATGAAGGGAAGGCTAGAACAGTTCATATTTCCATGGCAAAAAGGAATAATGTTGAAATGGCCTTAAATATTGCTCGTGAGGCTAGACAAATTCATGGCGGAATGGGAATCACTGGTGAGTATCCATTAATGAGGCATATGATGAACCTTGAATCTGTATTGACTTATGAAGGAACTCATGACATCCATCTGCTGATTTTGGGACATGAGATAACGGGCATACCCGCATTCAAATAACCAAAAAAAACGCTCAGAACTGAGCGCTTTTTTTATGTCTATATAATTGAAGTCTACCTCTTGATCAACTTACCGAAGTATACCTGTTGACCTTCTCCTCTCAACCAAACCAAATACATCCCTTGCGGAAGTAGATCTATGGCAAGCTCATAATCTGTATTTGATCTAGTCGAAATTCTCACCATAGAACTTACATCTCTTCCTTCTTGTGAATAGATTTCAAATGAGGATAACACAAATGTTTCGTCTCCTTCGATGCTAACGCTCACCCTACTTTGACCTGGATTAGGATAAATATCAATAGCTTTTGGTTCAATTAAAGGCCGGCCTCCAATACTGGAAATAGTCAGTTCTACAGGATCCAAGCTTGCCACACATCCAAAGCTGGTAGTCAACTCAACACCGTAGGTACCCATCTGATCTACTATCAGAGTTCTGGTTGTTTCATTTGGAATTAACTCACCATTTCTAAACCATCTAAAGTCAAAATCGCCTTCTGGTGCCCTTAGAATATTTCCATCTTCTTCAATCTGACCAGAAGGTATTTCCTGAACCTCCACCTCGATTTCCGTACTTTCAGAAATACAACCACCCAAATATCTTATCACAGCATGATAAACACCAGGTTCATCTGTTTCTAAGCTCAACCCTGTCTCACCTTGAATTTCATTACCGTTTCTTCTCCAAAGAATTACCTCAAAGTCAGCATCAGAATCAATGCTAAGGACAGCCACCTCTCCTTCACACAATTCATTATTTCCTGAGATTTCAACAGGTGAAGAAGATTCTGGAACGAGAGTTACTGTTGCAACCCTTGCAGTGATATTTTCATAAATATCTCTTGCTATAATCTCTATGTCAATTTCCTCACCTAGATCTTCACAAGTGAAAACGGATCGATTGATGGTCACCTCTTCTAATTCACAATTGTCAGAAACCTCCACGATAAAATCTTCTGCGTCAAGGATTAACTCTCCTTCTACGAGATCCAGTCCGACCTCGATATTCTCAACTATGAGAACTGGAGGTAAATCATCAACAACATTCACTTGAGTCAACCTTTGCCACTCTCTACCATCTTGATCTTTAATGGTAACTACCAGTCCAAAAGATTGACCAACATCTTCACAACTGAACTCTGATTGGCTAAATGTGATCTCTAGGTTTTCATCCTCTGGAGGCCACGATGTGAAGGCATCTTCCGGATTAATAATCCCAACTCCGTCTTCTCCAATACTCAGTTCGAATTCAGTTTTCAATGGAGGGAATGGCAGGTCAAAATCATTTTCAGTAAACTCAACTGGCCCAAGAGTTTTATTGCAATCTCCTTCATTTGATAATTCCACGGAATAGTTTCCAGGCTCACTAACTGTCAAGTTTCTAGACTCTGCGCCGTTGATTGGAGCACCATTCTTGAACCATTGATAGTTTATATCCCCTTCAGGTGCAGTAAGCAAGAAGCCGTTCACTTCAATATCACCTTCTGGCAATCCATCTCCTTCAACCTCAAATGCCTGAGATTCCCATAAACAGCCTCCTTCAAAACGAACCAAGGCATCGTAAACACCAGGCTCAGAAATCTCAATATTCGTTCCCGTCTCTCCCGCCAATGGGTCCCCATTCTGCCTCCACTCAATGACCTCAAATGCGGCTTCAGAACTTAAGGTTAATTCTCCGGCTTCTCCCTGGCAAAGCTTCTCAGTTCCCGTGGTGATTACTTCTGCACCAACCGATCCAACAACCTCAACAATGCTAACCCCTTCAGTTATATTTCCGGCAAGATCAGAAGCCCGAACTACAATCTCTTTTTGACTATTGATATCCTCACAGGTTATAACAGCTGGAATTAAAGTGATAGGACCGATGCCACAATTATCAGTCAAACTTTCAATTAGCTCATCCGGAATTAGTTCAATCTCACCTGTCACTCTATCAAGGTTCACCTCAATATTCTTTGTGACTAAAACAGGTGGGATTTCATCCTGAATCAATACAAAGAAGCTCAGTTCCCAGGTATTATTTTCAGAATCAGATACAACTAAATCGATCTCCTGCTCTCCAATATCTTCGCAAGTGAAATCAGTCTGACTGAATTCAAAACTGAGAGTTTCATCCTCTGGCGGCCATGTTTCAAAAACATCCTCAGGCATGATGGATACCATACCCTCTTCGTCGAGGTTGAGAATAATTTCATCTTTCAGCGGTGGGAAAGGAACATCTTCGGCCTCAATAAATAACACCTCGGAGATTAATGGGCAACCTGACTCGGTAACTATTTCAGCGAAATAAGAACCCGTTTCATCCACAAAAATATTATTTCCCTTTGCCCCCTCTATTATTCCGCTTCCCTCTTTAAACCAAGACAAAACTTCGAATTCATATTCATTCCCTAACGCTAACTCCACAGAGCTGCCAACAAAAAGGGATCCTTTAGCCTCAAGCGAAATTGTATCCGAAGGTACCCATCGAATATTTGCAGATGTTACATACGGGTCTGACACATTGCCCGCAAAATCCTCAACCGTTGCGGATATTTCAAACGTTTTATCCCCCGTTCTCCAATCAATATCTTCGCAAGAGATTGAAGTCAACGAAATTTCATACTCATATCCATTGCTACAATTATCAAATTCTATCAACGGCTCAAAGTCAAAAATCTCAATCGACAACTCACCAATCAAAGGATCAAACTCTAAATTACCTTCAGATAGACTCAGTTCCGGTGTAATATCATCTATTACATACAATTCTAAATCGTGAACCCAAACTTCCCCAGTTCTTACGTTAGTAGCTGAAATTTGAAATTCGTTCTTACCAAGATCTGAGCACTCAAACTCAAAGCCACGTGCGGAATTATATTCAAACTCCTCTTCAGGTAATTCAACAAGAAAATCCTCAGGAGACAATGTTGCGGTGCTTGAAAAAGTAACAAATGGGAAATCTCCTTCTTCGGTAATATCATCCAAAAAGATCGACACTGAATCTTTAAATTCAGGAACAAAATCACTCGTGGCTAAAAGAACAGATACTTCTATCTCATCATCGTAAACTCGTCTTTCAACACGCTGAAGATTATACGTCTGATCTAAGACTGGAAACACATAGACTGGGCTAAACTTAATTTTTGCGAAGGTGTCATTCCCTTCACTCACTCGCTCAAGGTTCACCTCTAAATGCCCATAGTGCTTACCCCCATCTGTTAGGATTGGGTTGGCCCCACTCTCATCCCATTGCTCTGGTGAATTTTGATCAGCAGTCCATTGCTTAAAGCTGTTGTAGTTTAAAAGTGATAAGGGGTCTTGGGTTAGATTTCGCTTTTCTCCTCTGAGTCCATCACCCGCAACACCTACATCGTAATACAATACACCTTTGCCATCATTATCTTCATCCACAAAACTTCTTTCAAACAATTCATCATGCCCTGAAAGTACAGCGATTACTCCCGCTTCTTCGAACAATGGATGTAGTACTCTTAAAGGGGTTCCTCCCTGTCCGGTGGACAATTCATGATTCATTGGAACACCATGCTCGCCGCTACTATAAGGAGTATGGTGAAACTGCACAAAAATCAATTGTCCTGATTCTCTTGCGTCGTTTAGATTTTCTTCCAGCCAAACATACTGATCTGAACCCGGTCCAAAACTTGATAAATCTGCCCCACCATTTGAGTTATACTCTGATTGAGTAAAATTTTCCTGGGTATCTGTTCCCGGTCCCGTGTACTCCTGATTTTTAAGTTTAGCTTCTTCTGGAGTGTCTGATCTTGTAGCATCTGGGGTTCCATTTGAGGAATCAAGGGTCAATATGGTAACAGGGCCATAGTCTACTCTGTAATAACTTTTTCTATGCTTTTGGAGTGGGTCAGAAATTGGAGTTTCGAAATAGGAATGGAACCGTTCTCTACCTAACCTAGGATTATAATCCCCCTTCTCATTAAAACCATACCCTCCGTTGATAGCCCCAAAGTTTTCCCAATTTCCCAATGCTGGAATAATGGGATAAAAACTAAGCCCTGCTCCTAATTCACCAGCATTTTGTCTGAAAAACTCATCCCATCCTGGTTGATATCCACCTCCCTGTACAAGGTCACCCGGCATCAAAAGAAACTCTGGAGCTCTTTGGTTTATAATTTTTAGATTTTCCTGATAGCCACGTTCCTCGGTTAAAGGGTAATTAAGTATTTCAAACCCATTATCAATCGTAGTACCAAATTTATCCTTCCAAGGTACCGTAACACCAGCTGGCCTGCTTGCTACATCTGCAGGATACCATGCCCTTCTTACCACTCGCCCCTCGGGTTCAGTTTCACTATCTGCTAAAGCAACAAATCTCAATGATTGCCAATTATCCTTGTCAGGAACTGATCGGAAGGCTGAAGAATAATTGGTACCTGATACACGAACGATATAAGTGTAAACGGCTCCTGGCTGTAGTTCTGGAAATTCAAGTACCTGTTTATACCCTTGAGCGGCACCTAACCAACTACCTTGGGTCAATCCATCAATGACCTCATTTTGCTCGACAGAGGTATAGAAAATTTCAGGCATCAATTCAGCCGAGACAGTCTCAGTAAGTATCAAATTTCCCTGATCATCATACAGCTCTACATCTGATGAAACCGCATCATTGGTAATCCAGGTCAGTTGAAATTTACCCGAGTCAAAAACTTGTAAGTATGGAAAAACTCGAAAGGTGGATGTATCCGTTGAAACGCTGGAGGTCATTAGAGCCAGCAACAGCATCAATCCAAAAAAATTGTAGACTTTTCTCATATACAGCCATTAATTCATCCCCTCTGAATTGAAACCTATTCAATTCTACTTTTCAATATAATTCCTTGAACTGAATTTATAGGATCATTTGTAAAAATATAGACGTTTCGTTGGTCTCTTCCCCTCCTTCCAGCAGGATCAAAGGTGATTTTCAATGGAATCGACTTTCCTGCAGCAATTGTCATATCGGTGATTTCGATCTTCATGCAGGAGCAATTCCCCTGCACCTTCCGAATCACCAGCTCTTCGTGTCCCCTATTACTGAGCATTACTTCCGCCTCCTGAATATCATTTTCACTAATATCTTTCCAATCAATCTCTTTCTTTGAAATAGCCAATTGGGGTACCTTATACATATCCTCCTTTCTGACCGGCGGAAAATAATCAAAAACTTCGCTCACCAAGTCCAGACGTATACTATCACCGCCATTCCACCCCAAGAATATTGCATCCTGAAAAAAGCCAAGATCATCTTTAGCTTCGCCATCATAAGCTATTTCTATCAGTCCACGCTTTTGAGATGGAATACTGTCTGAATTTGGTACAAGGCTAATGTATTCAGGACCATGAAAAAACAAGCTATCCCCATACAGGGTTTCTGCACCAAAATTGAAAAGCTCAATTGCCTTTATTTTCGGTTCATTGGTGAAAACTTCACCAACATTAACTCTAGGTTGCCTTAAGCCATAGTCTAGTTTTTTAACCGGATAATCAATCAACGGCTCTTCAGGAAAAGGAATAGCGGAACCTTCCAGGTATAATGTGTCCTCCATTGACTCAAGATTACCTTTGACAATAACCATTCTCCTAAACTCCCCCGCC
>CAZLUY010000495.1:0-2038 GCA_964562785.1 uncultured Limnohabitans sp.
GTTGTAAGTGAGATCAGTCTGGAATCCCAGCACGTTTTTAGCGTAAATGTTAAAGGCTGGTGCAAAAGCATGATTCCAGGAAGTCAAGGCTGGATCAAAATCATAAGCAACTCCAGCATCTTGTCTATCAATTCCTCTATAACGGCTATCCAATCGACCAACTGTCAAACCTTCATCTCTTAATAGCTCCTTCCAGAAGAATCTTGTTGGAACCATTAGGTTATGTTGAAGGACTGATTCCTTGCTGATTCCTGAATAATAGGCCATTTTTTCAGCTATTGCATCTCTCTCAGCTGTGGTTAAACTTCCTCCCTTAACCATAGCAGGCAAAAGTTCATTGATAGCAAAAGCCTCAGCTTCTGGAAGGATTTCATCCAAGTCTTTGCTCTGAAGATCAGCTGGCAACTGCTTATGATACCATGCGGTCGCGGTGAAATATGGTAAGTAGTTAGCCATTTTTACAGGCCCTCCTCTATCAATCCCCATATCTGTTGGAGATACTAGAATGACACCATTAAAATACATCCAATGAGAATTCTGAAGTCTGGAGACTAAGCCTGCTACCCGAGTAGTACCATAACTTTCGCCGATAAGATATTTAGGAGAAGCCCATCTATTTTGTCTGGTAACAAATGTATTCACCCAATCTGCCAGATATTTAATATCTGAATTGATACCAAAAAAGGTGGAACGAGATACCGCTTTGTTCAGGATTCTAGAATAACCTGTATTCACTGGATCCACGTAGACGATATCCGCCACATCCAAAATAGAATTTGGGTTATCCTTGATACCGTATGGCTGAACTGGATAACCCTCATCATCAATTTTTAGAAGCTTTGGGCCAGTATAAGCCAAATGCATCCAAATTGAAGCTGAACCTGGACCACCATTGAAGGAAATAACCAATGGTCGAGTTTCCTTATCGGATACATCGGTTCTTTCGTAATAAGTATAGAACAACGATGCGATTGGCTTGCCGTCTTCATCCCAAACTGGCTGGGTTCCTGCGGTCGCTTTATAAGGAACATTTTTTCCTTTGATATTAACGGTGTGGGTGGATTCTACCTTTGATTCTACAGGTAGGGATCTCTCCTCTTGTCCGTATGAAAAACCTACAAACAAGACAGAGATGATGAGAAGTAGTGATTTTTTCATGTCTGTGCTTTATTCATTCGAAACTACTCTTCCGAAGGAAATGTGCACAGGAGAATTACACAGAAGGCTTAATCCTATTTACTGCTGCCCACCAGTTTAGCTATAACCACTGCTGGGTACAGGATGCCGACGGTAGAAAGAAAAACTGCCACCATTTTTGCCATCATATTTACGGCAACTATGTCCCCGTAGCCTACGGTAGTGAGCGAAACCAGACTGAAATAAACGAATTCGGGAAAGTCTAATTCCCCACCAGTTAGCGGTCTTGAGCCTTCGATAGAAGAGCCTATATAAATCTGAATCAATTGAAGCACATAAGCTCCAAGTATTGCAAGAAGGAGGTATACGTTAATGGCCCCAAAGACTCTATAAAGGTTTACTTCATTATCTCTAAATAACAGTCTGAAATTCACGAAGATAAACACCACCATATTGGCCAAACCAACGAATAATTCAAGATTGTAATATTCTGCAGAAGTAGGTCCAAAACGGATTATTCTCAATATTAGCTGAGCTAAAAAAAGTGTGGAGGTAAGGATAACAAGAGTCCTTTCCCTTGATGACCAAATACCTGTAAAAAAAAGGAAAAGGAAGGTTGCTGATACAGATACCGGACCTACAAAATCATAATCAATCAGGACAGGTAGCACAAAAACTGAAAAAGCCAGTAGAACAAAGAGAAGGACAAAACTGGCATCTGTCAGCCAATAGTTTGTAAAACGATGAATCGCTCTCCTTACTCTAGGTCTCCTGTATCTTAAAGCTTTTGATAAGTCTGGCATTGGCTAAATATTGATAAACCCTTCCAAAACTCCAACTGCCTTTCCTCTAATAAGAACTCTATTTTCACATTTTTCTATTTCCAGCTCACCACCTCGCC
>CAZLUY010000496.1:0-2530 GCA_964562785.1 uncultured Limnohabitans sp.
ACAGTGTGGTATCGTTGGACTTCCAAATGTTGGAAAGTCTACCCTATTCAATGCTCTTTCCAGTGCTAAAGCAGAAGCTGCTAACTTCCCTTTTTGTACAATCGAGCCCAATGTGGGAGTAGTAACTGTACCGGACAAGCGTCTTGAGACTCTTGAAAATCTGGTTAGCCCTCAAAAATTACTTCCTACAGTAATTGAATTTGTGGATATCGCAGGATTGGTTAAAGGAGCTAGTAAAGGAGAAGGATTAGGAAATAAATTCCTTGCAAACATTAGAGAAGTTGATGCTATCATTCATGTAATACGATGCTTCGAAGATGAGAACATTGTACACGTGGCAGGATCTGTTGATGCTATTTTCGACAAAGAAGTAATTGACACAGAGCTTCAATTGAAAGATCTTGAATCAATCGAGAAGAGAATCCAACGAATCGAGAAGATTGCAAAATCCGGAGACTCAAAAGCTAAGCATGAGCTAGGGATTTTAAGCGAATTTCAAGAGGCTTTAAAATCAGGGAAAAATGCTCGAACGGTTGAAATCGATAAAGAAGATTTCCATATCGTCAAGGAGCTACAATTACTTACCATTAAGCCAGTACTTTATGTTGCCAATGTTGATGAGGAAAGCATCCAATCTGGAAATTCCTTTGTCGACCAGCTGAAGGATAAAGTATCTGAAGAGAATGCTGAGGTAATTGTCCTTTGTGGAGCTATTGAGTCTCAGATTGCTGAATTTGATGATCCTGAAGAGAAGTCTATGTTCTTAGAAGAATATGGATTAGAAGAGAGTGGTCTGAACAAACTTATTGCAGCTGCTTATAAGCTGCTCGATCTAA
This sequence comes from uncultured Limnohabitans sp., assembly GCA_964562785.1. Taxonomy (GTDB): domain Bacteria; phylum Bacteroidota; class Bacteroidia; order Cytophagales; family Cyclobacteriaceae; genus Algoriphagus. The sequence continues at coordinate 837 of CAZLUY010000496.1, forward strand.
TCACCTATTTCACTGCAGGTCCTCAGGAAGTTCGAGCATGGACTATCAAAAAAGGCTGGAAAGCACCCCAGGCAGCTGGAGTAATCCACACAGACTTCGAAAGAGGCTTCATAAAAGCGGAAGTTATCAAACTACCAGATTATGAAAATTTCAAGACTGAAGTGGCTTGTAGAGAGAATGGAAAAATTGCAATTGAGGGTAAAGACTATGTCGTAGAAGACGGTGACATCATGCATTTTAGATTCAACGTATAACATTTTAAGAGAAAAAAACGTATTTTTAGGGTTCGTAGTCACCCTAATACGAATTTTCAATTTTAATCTCAATTATTTTTAATCGCCGTGAGAGTCAGACTAATATTTTCCCTAAAGAACAAAGGTTCTTACCTACCATTTCACCATCAATACATTCTTGCCCAATTTCTTAAGGGCTTGATTGTCAAAGGTGGAAAGGAAGAATTTTACAACTATCATTATTTCAATTTTTCAGGTTTAAAAGGCCAAACAAAGATCAGTAGAAGTGGTCTTCATTATTACTCAAGCCTTGTCACTCTTGTCATCGCTGCTGAAAGCGAAGACTTCATGGATTATTTGTTGGAGCAGGTCTTTGCTCAATCCAAGGTTGAGCTTGGAAACTTGATCCTTGTTCCAGAATACACAGAAATTGAGGTGGAACCTAAGTTGGAGCCATCCAATAAGTTTGTATGTATTTCCCCACTAGTGTTAATCACCCCAGCATTCAATGAGGAAGCTGGAAAGCGATTCATAAATCCCGATAGTGATGAATTCTCAGATCTATTATATGAATCCACTTTAACCAGAATGGAAAAGTCAGGTTGGTATTCTCCTGAGCAAATGGAATCTTTTTTCAAATTTCAGGTGGTACCAGACATGGTGTATGTGAACAGGTTGAAAGATCAGCAAAAGAAATTTGCGAGAATTTACTCTGTTTATGACATGGACGTCAAATATGAGGTTCGTGGTTATACGCTTCCATTCACTCTCTATGCAGCCCCAGAAGTACAGGATTTTGTATTCAAATGTGGTCTGGGAGCATTTACCCATAAAGGGTTTGGGATGTTGGATTTAGCAAATCACCCATCTGGTGATCGAACCAAAACTTACAAGTTCAAAAGAGAGGGCTTTGTCCCTTACAGACCAAGTGAGAGACAGAGACAAAATGTTGCTCCGAATAAAGACGGAGAATCAAGCGAATCATAAAAAGAAAACCTCCCAATGGGAGGTTTTCTTTTTATAGCCTTCTGCGGTTAGGTTGCAAATATGCATAACCCACAAGCTGATCATACCTTGATCCGAGATTTCTGAAATATACCAGGACTTCATACTCATTTTCAGTCTCAAAGTGACTACCCTCAAATGAATAGGTATCCAAAATCCCCTGCTCGTTTCTAAAGGCATATTGATAATCATACCAACCTTGCTTTAGCAGAATAGTAGTCTTATAAATTTGGAAATCATCATCCCAAATCATCTCACTTTCAGGAGCATCACCCCAGGAAGTCATACTGCCTAATAAATATACCGGTCTATTGGATTGAGGGATTTTGAGATTGAAAGTAGTGACGATGTATTCGCTTTCTACCTCGGGGTTTCCTCCGGGTCGGTCATTAGTAAAAACTACATATTGGCCGTTTAAATCCAGATACTGTGAATAAGTATCTCCTTCACGAGGAG
>CAZLUY010000497.1:0-5697 GCA_964562785.1 uncultured Limnohabitans sp.
TATTCAAAGTACCAACCATCCTATCTACCATTTCAAATTATGACACCCATACAGGCCACTTAAACTATTTGGTTGATGGGGTTTTGTTAACTGCGTTAAGAACTGGCGCATCTAGTGCTGTCGCCTCTAAGATGCTTGCCACAAAGGATTCGAAAGTACTCGGGATAATTGGCTGTGGTGCTCAATCGGTAACTCAGATTCATGCAATCTCTCGTCTTTTTGAAATAGAAAAGATATTGGTCTTTGACTCGGATGAGGCTTCAATGCACAGTTTGAAGGATAGACTTTCTCCTATTGGGATTGCTGTATCACCTGAAATTGCCAGCATGGAGGAAATTCTACTTCAGGCCGATATTCTTTGCACTGCAACTAGCATTGCTCCTGACGAAGGTCCATTGTTTGATCAGCTATCTCATAAGAGTCATTTGCACATCAATGCTGTAGGTGCCGATTTCCCAGGAAAGTTTGAATTGCCCCTCTCCCTTCTAAATGAGGCTTATGTTTGCCCTGACTTTTTAGATCAAGCTTTGATCGAAGGTGAGTGCCAGCAAATGGACCCTAAAACTATCGGCGAGTCTTGGGTGGAAGTTATTCATGATGGTGAAAAGCAGAACCAGTATCAAAACCATCTTACTGTATTTGATTCTACAGGCTGGGCTTTAGAGGACCAGGTAGTGGCAGATCTCTTTGCTGAGTATGCAAATAAACTAGGTCTAGGTACCAAAATGAACATTGAATCCTTCTCTTCAGATGAGAAGAACCCTTACGGAATGATTCAACAGTTGATCAACGTATCTCAGTAGTTCACCCCTACTTATTTTCTGATTCTTGTCATATTTTGAAAACAAAACCAGCACGAAGAAGGTAAGGTAGTGCGTTAGCTAATATCTTTAGTTCAATCACCAATTATTACAATTTCTTCTTTAATGAATCACTTTTATGTTTAAACGATTACTTCTATCTGCTTTCCTCATTTTATCGTTTCAACTTGTTACCCATGCTCAAGCCCTCAAGGGAAGGGTGCTGGATCAGACTAGTTCACCATTAATTGGAGCCTACATTATTCACAATGCCTCCGAGCATCACGCCCACACGAATGAGTCTGGGTATTTTGTTTTATCTGGAGTCAATGAGGGTGATACCCTTTTGGTTACCTATATAGGTTTTGAATCTTATGAATTTGTTGTAGAAGATCTGAACAAGGAAGTCACTATCCGGATGAAGGAAGCAGCCATCGAATTAGGCGAGGTTGTTTTTAGCCAGGATGTAAACCCATTGATCTCTCTTTCCAGAGTTGACTTAAAAACTAATCCGGTAAATACTTCTCAGGATATTCTTAGAAAAGTTCCAGGGCTCTTCATTGGACAGCATGCGGGTGGTGGTAAAGCAGAGCAGATTTTTCTTCGAGGATTTGATATAGATCACGGAACAGATATCAACATTACGGTAGATGGGATGCCGGTTAATATGGTTTCTCACGCTCATGGTCAAGGTTATTCTGATCTTCACTTCTTGATTCCAGAGACAGTTGAAAGAGTTGATTTCGATAAAGGACCATACAATGCCGATAAAGGAAACTTTGCGACTGCGGGATATGTAAACTTTCAAACCAAACGTGGGCTTGATAAGAGTTCAGTTTCGGTTCAAGGTGGTAGTTTCAATAGTATCAGAACGGTTGGCCTTTTCAACCTTGTTAACTCAAATAAGAATAATGCTTACATCGCAGCTGAATACTTGGGGAGCGACGGACCATTTGAAGCGAGTCAGAACTTCAATAGATTAAATCTGATGGGTAAGTATGGTGTGACATTGAATGATGGAAGTGATATCAGTGTCCTTGCCTCCTACTTCACCAGTGGTTGGGATGCCTCTGGTCAGATTCCTGTACGAGCAGTTGAGAGTGGTCAAATTACGAACTTTGGAGCACTGGATGATACAGAAGGTGGTTTTACAAGTCGAACCAACCTTGCTTTGAGTCATTCAAAATTGGTGAACGACAATTTGTATGTAAAGAACAATGTTTACTACTCTAATTATGATTTTGAGCTTTGGTCCAACTTTACCTTCTTCCTGGAAGATTCGGTAAATGGTGATCAGATTCGTCAAAGAGAAAACAGATCGCTTTTTGGGGCTGAAAGCCAGGTGACATATAATGAGGAGTTCAGTGGTGGTGAATATGCACTACAATTCGGTGTAGGTCTTCGTGTAGATGATATCCGTGATAACGAACTTGCAGGAACAAAAAACCGAGACAGCCTTAGATTTATCACTCAACGAGGAGATATAGTTGAAAACAACTACTTCTCTTATGTGAACTTTGACCTGTATTTAAACAAGCTGAGAATCAATCCAGCGGTTCGCGTTGATTACTTCAGATATCAATATCAGGATGAATTGACTCCTGAATATGATCCACAGACCCTTACGGCGGCAGTATTCAGTCCAAAGCTTAATTTCATCTATACTGCAAGTGACCAGGTTCAGGTTTTCTTAAAGTCGGGAATAGGTTTCCACTCAAATGACACCAGACTTGTCTTAGAGAGACCAAACAATGAGCAAATCCTTCCTCGTGCATTTGGAGCAGATCTTGGAGGTAATTTCAAGCCATTCCCAAGATTAATTCTTAATGCTGCACTATGGTATTTAAGACTTGAGCAGGAGTTTGTATATGTAGGAGATGCAGGGATTGTAGAAGCAGGCGGTAGAACTCAAAGACAGGGTGTTGATTTTGGTTTGAGATGGCAGGCAGGCAATTATCTCTTCCTTGATGGAGATTTCACATATTCTCACGCAAGAAGCATTGATGATCCAGAAGGCGAAAACTTGATTCCACTTGCTCCACGAATTACTACAGCAGGAGGATTGAGCTTTGAAAAGGATGGTTTTGCCACTTCTTTAAGAGCTAGATATCTACAAGACCGACCAGCTAATGAAGATAATTCTGTGATTGCTGAAGGTTATACCATTCTGGACTTAAATGCGAGCTACAGCTTTAATGCTTTCTCAATTGGATTTTTTATAGAAAACTTACTTGACTCGGATTGGAAAGAAACCCAATTTGATACAGAGTCAAGAATTCGTTTAGCCAATGGAATGTTGGAGCCAGAGCCAGTAAGTGAAATTCACTTTACGCCAGGGACTCCTTTCAACTTCCGTGGTTTTGTAAGATTTACATTTTAAGTAAGAGTATGGATTTCGGCTGGAGCCCTGAACAATTAGAATTAAAGGAAAAAGCTAAAGTATTCGCCCAAGAGAACCTTAATAAGGATGTCTCTCACAAGGAGCGGAATAATATTTTTCCTACAGAAGAGTGGAAGAAATGTGCGGATTTCGGGGTCCTTGGATGGCCATTTCCTAAGGAATATGGAGGAGCTGGTTTTGATATCATGACCTCCGTATTGATGTTGGAGGGGTTTGGATATGGTAGCGAAGATAATGGACTTCCCTTCTCTCTCAATTCCCAAATGTGGAGTACCCAGGTTGCAATTAACGCTTTTGGTTCTGAGGAGCAAAAAGAGAAATATTTAAAGCCATTAATCGCAGGTACTGTTGGAGCTTTCGGAATCACAGAGAATGATACTGCCGGGTCTGATACTTACGGTCTACAAATGACTGCAGAGAAGACAGATGGTGGTTATATCCTTAGTGGCGAGAAACATTATATCACCCTTGCTCCCATTTGTGAAATAGCTGTAGTATTTGCTACCACTAACCCAAAATTGGGACGCTGGGGCATCACTGCATTTATCGTGGATACCAGTATGGAAGGCTTTTCGAGGAGTGAAGTCCGAGACAAAGTTGGAATGAGAACCACACCTATGGGCAATCTCTACTTAAAGGATTGTTTTGTCCCAGATGAAAATCGGCTTGGCAAAGAAGGGTCTGGTTTAAGTCTTTTCACTTCTGCTATGGAATCTGAAAGAGGATACATCTTTGCCAGTCAGATTGGGCGAATGCAAAAGCAGCTTGAAAATGCTATTACCTACTCAAACGATAGAAAATCTTTTGGGCAAAACATCGGTAGCTTCCAGTCAGTTTCCAATAGAATTGCTAACATGAAGCTTCGCCTGGAAACATCAAAAATGCACCTTTACAAAGTGGCTTATCTGGATCACCATGAATTGCCTCTCATGGAAGAGGCCGCCATGGCCAAGCTCTATATTAGTGAGGCATTTGTGGAGTCAAGTACCGACATAATCCGAATTTTTGGTGCGAAAGGAGTAGTGACCGAATATGAAATAGAAAGAGATCTTCGTGATGGATTAGGCGGATTAATCTATTCCGGAACGTCCGATGTCCAAAGAAATATCATCGCTAAATTGAACGGCGTACAGTGAATTCAAAGAGTACCATACTTAGTGAGCTTCTAACCGCAGGGGCTAATAAGAATCCGAATAAGGTTGCCTTCAAAAGTTTTGAAGGTGAAATCACGTATTCGGAATTAGATAAGAAGACCAATCAAATAAGCAATTGGCTATTTGCCAATGATGTGCAAAAGGGTGACCGAGTAGGAATCTTGATTGAAAAGAATATCTACACGGCTTATGGGCTCTATGGTATCCTAAAAACTGGAGCGGTAATAGTGGCTCTTGATCCTGCACAACCGACAAGCAAACTAAAAGCGATCATAAAAGATTGCGGAATCAAAGTTGTCTTATCCATACCTGCCCACCAGAGAATACTTGACCAAATCGCATCTCCAGATTTATTGGAATTGGGCTCTGATCAGGATGTCTCTTGGGAGGAGGTGTTTGCAGGTTTTAGTGATAAACCACTGAACGTGGAAATTAATCCTGCTGATAATGCTTACATAATCTATACCTCGGGATCTACTGGCGAACCAAAAGGAATTGTACATACCCACAAAAGCGGCTTGGCCTATGCCCGACAATCTACCAAACTGTATTGTGTCACCGAGGACGATGTAATTGGAAATGTGGCTTCATTGCACTTTGATCAAAGCACCTTTGGTTATTTCTCAGCAATGTATGCTTGCTGTACAGCTTATATATTCAGCTACTCGGAGTTGATTATGCTAGGCAGTTTCTGCGAGTCAATCAGAAAGCATGAAATAAGCATTTTATACTCAGTTCCTTCCTTATTTATTTCTTTAATAAGAACCGGTTTTGATCTTGATTTTCCATCGGTAAGGTGGATTAAGTATGGAGGAGAGTCCTTCCCTCCTGCTCAGGTTAATGAACTACTAGCAAAAGCTCCCAAGGCTAAGCTTTCGAATGTTTATGGGCCTGCCGAAGTAAATCAATGTACGTTCTTCACTATTGACCAAAAGGTTGATGTTAATGAGGAAGTACCTATTGGAGAAGTTTGGGATAACACAGAATACCTAATTCTCGATTCAGATAATAATCAGGTAGAGCCTGGTCAAAAAGGCGAGCTACTAATTCACTCTGTCACGATGATGTCCGGATATTGGCATAATGAGGAACTGAATCAGAAATCGTTCTACATTCAAACCTTAGATGGGCAGGATAAGCGTTTTTATCGAACTGGTGATCAAGCCTACCTAAACAAGGATGGGCGACTGGTCTTTGCTGGTCGTATAGATCGTATGGTAAAAATTAATGGCTATCGAGTGGAATTAGGCGCTGTTGAAACGGTTTTAATCAATCTCCCGGAAATTAAAGATGCGGCTGTTTTCACCACGACTAATGGAGGTGTAAAAGAGCTTTGCGCAGC
>CAZLUY010000498.1:0-3396 GCA_964562785.1 uncultured Limnohabitans sp.
AGGAAGATGAAAAATAAGATCATTACAGATCTTAAAATCGAGAAGATTGCCTCAGAAGGAAAGTGCTTAGGATATCATGATGAAAAGGTGGTATTCGTGGCAGGAGTAGCTCCCGGTGATGTCATTGATGCCCGAGTAACAAAGGGAAGAAGCTCCTTTTTAGAAGCTGTGCCTGTCAAGTATCATGCTTACTCAGAAGAGAGAGTAGAGCCCTTCTGCGACCACTTCGGAACCTGCGGAGGCTGTAAGTGGCAACACATCAATTATGACCTACAAAAGGAATACAAAAGGCAGCAGGTTTTGGATCAATTTGAAAGAATTGCCAAAGTTGACCTACCTGAAGTTCAATCTATCATTGGCTCGACTGAAACAAGATATTACCGAAATAAACTTGACTTTACTTTTTCAAACAAAAAGTGGCTTACCCTTGAACAGATTCAATCTGAAGAAGAGTTTGAAAGAAATGCCCTCGGATTCCACATCCCTAGAATGTTTGACAAAATAGTAGATGTGGATCATTGCTATTTACAGGGTGGAATATCCAATGAAGTTAGAAATGAATTAAGGTCCTTTGCACTTTCCAAAGGGTTGAGCTTCTATGACATCAGGAATCAAACCGGACTTCTCAGAAATCTGATTATTAGGTCTACAAGTACAGACGAGACGATGGCAATCGTCCAATTTGGAGAGATTGACCAAGATTCAATAATCTTAGTTATGGAATTTTTGAAAGAGAAATTTCCGATGATAACCTCCCTACTTTATGTGGTCAACACCAAAGGAAACGAGACCTTTCATGACTTGGATCTAGTCACCTATTCTGGTCTTCCATACATAGAAGAGGAAATGGAGGGGCTAAAATTCCGAATAGGGCCAAAGTCCTTTTACCAAACCAATTCACAGCAGGCATATGAGCTATATAAAGTAGCAAGAGATTTTGCTGAGTTAAAAGGAGATGAAGTAGTCTATGACTTATATACTGGAACCGGTACCATCGCTAATTTTGTGGCAAAGAAAGCTAAGGAGGTAATAGGAGTAGAATATGTAGAGGCTGCAATTGAGGATGCAAAGATCAATTCGGAGATCAATGGGGTTTCTAATACCAAGTTTTATGCTGGTGATATGAAGGAAATTCTCAACGAAGATTTCATCTCTACTCATGCCAAACCAGATGTGATCATTACTGATCCACCACGAGCCGGGATGGATGAAAAGGTAGTTCGAATACTTTTGCAGGTTGAGGCACCCACAATTGTCTACGTCTCATGTAACCCAGCAACCCAAGCGAGAGATCTCGCGATTTTGGATGAAAAATATAAGGTTGAGAAGATTCAACCAGTGGATATGTTCCCTCAAACATATCACGTTGAGAATGTCGTACGTTTAACTCTTAAGTCATGATATCAGATTTCAATGATCCTGAACTCAGTGGGAAATACCTTGGCACCATCACCGCTGATTTTGTAAAAATCTCAGATGTACTGAAGGATGCTTCTTATCAGATCAGATCACGTGGTTTTTCTGACTTCCCAATTTTTCCAATCTCAAAGGAGATTCAACCCATTGGAAAAATCTTCTTGGGTAAAGAGGAGAAGGGTCTGGACTGGAATTATTTCATGACATATGTGGATGAATTTGTTCAGCGGAAACTCATCTCAGAAGAAGCACTAGAAGACTTCAAGAAGGCCTACAAAGATCCGGATGAGTTTTGTTGTCTGTTTGTAATTGATGGTGCATTCACAAGTTTTGTCTATGTGCCATACCCAAATGAATAGAAGCCAAAAGGCATAAAAAAAAGGTCTCACTAAACGTTTTAGTGAGACCTTTTATTTTATTGATAATCAGATTTATATAACTATTTATTTAAATCTAATTTTTATCAAAATGCTTCCACCCTTGGGCCTTAATCTGTACTGCTGTTCCACTTTTTGTGACCAGATACTTTCCCTCTTCCGGCTTAGTCATATGGCCGATAAAGTGAATGTCCGGGTGCTTTTCAAGTTTTGGAAAATCTTCCTGGGAAATGGTAAATAGCAATTCATAATCTTCACCTCCGTTAAGCACACAAGTAATAGGATCAAGATTTAATTCCACAGCAGTATCAAAGGTTTGCTTGTCGATGGGAAGTTTATCTTCATAAATGGTAGCTCCTACATTTGATGCCTTACAGATATGGAATATTTCAGAAGCCAGTCCATCAGAAATATCCATCATGCTGGTAGGTTTAACTCCGAGATCTTTGAGCTCATGAATGATATCCATCCGGGCATCCGGCTTAAGTTGTCTCCCGGTAACAATAGTATATTTCTCCAATTCAGGTTTCATATCCGGGTTGGCCAAGAACACTTGCTTTTCCCTTTCTAAAACCTGCAATCCTACCAATGCTCCACCAAGGTCGCCAGTGACACATAAGATATCATTTGCCGAAGCTCCATCTCTATATACCACTTCTTCTTTACTGGCTTCACCAATGGCCGTAATGGAAATAACCAACCCTGATCTCGAAGCTGTGGTATCACCACCAACAAGGTCAACATTATAGTGCTCACATGCCGCACGAATCCCCTCGTACAAAGCTTCTACAGCTTCCACGCTAAAGCGATTCGAAAGAGCAATGCTCACCGTAATTTGCTTAGGTACGGCATTCATTGCAGCAACATCAGAAACATTTACTGCTACCGCCTTAAAACCCAAATGCGGTAAAGGGGCATAGGACAAATCGAAATGAACTCCCTCCAATAGAAGATCAGTAGTCACCACTTTTACTCCATCCCCTGACTCTATCACAGCAGCATCATCACCTATCCCCTTCAGGGAAGAGCTATGTCTAACTTTAATTTTTTGATTTAGGTGATCAATTAGGCCAAATTCACCTAGATCAGCTATTTCTGTTCTTTTTTCTGACATTGATTATTTCTTTGAATACTCAGGGTTTTTCCTGGCAAAGCTCTACCAAGACCCCATTAGTACTTTTCGGGTGCAAAAATACCACTAATTTATTATCTGCGCCTTCCTTGGGCGTCTCATTTAAAATTTCAAAGCCTTCTCCTTTCAGCCTCTTTACTTCAGCATTTATATCCTCCACATCAAAAGCGATATGGTGGACACCCTCTGATTTCTTTTGGAGGTATTTCGCGATGGCCGAATTCTCATTGGTCGCCTGAAGAAGTTCAACCTTGGTCTCTCCTACCTGGAAAAAAGATGTCTCGACAGCTTCGCCTTCAACGGTCTCTGTTTTAAAATGCTCTTTGCCTAAAAGTTTTGCAAATAGCTCATTGGATTTATCTAAATCCTTTACTGCAATTCCGATATGCTCGATTTTCCTCATTCCAATAATTCTTATATTTGTAGTGAATCTTTTATGCAACAAGCATGTTAAAAGATCAGTTTAGGAAT
>CAZLUY010000499.1:0-1605 GCA_964562785.1 uncultured Limnohabitans sp.
CAACTTATTTCAGTCAGAAACTTAGCCTTCTAAAAAAGGAGGATTTATAGTCGTTATGAGTCAAAATATTCGCGTTAGGTTCGCCCCTTCACCCACTGGACCACTGCATATCGGTGGCCTGAGAACCGCCTTATATAATTACCTGTTTGCAAGAAAGAATGGTGGTGATTTTATCCTTAGGATTGAGGACACAGATCAAACAAGGTTTGTTCCTGGGGCAGAAGAATACATAAAAGAGTCCCTAGAGTGGCTAGGTATTGAGCCGGATGAAAGCCCTTGGAATCCAGGTGCTGTGGGTCCTTACAGACAGTCTGAAAGAAAAGCGGACTATTTGCAATACGCATTAAATCTGATCGAGAAAGGCCATGCCTATTATGCTTTCGACACCCCTGCTGAGCTGGAAGCTATGCGTGAAAGATTGAGCGCTGCTCGAGTTGTACAACCACAATACAATAGCATCACCAGAACTCAGATGAAAAACTCCCTTACCCTATCAGAAGATGAGGTAAAGGCGAGACTTGAATCTGGAGAACCTTATGTGATTAGGGTAAAAATCCCTAGAAAAGAAGAAGTAAGGTTGAATGATATGATTCGCGGATGGGTGATGGTTCATACGTCTTCTCTTGATGATAAAGTCTTGATGAAGTCGGATGGAATGCCTACCTATCACTTGGCAAACATAGTTGACGATCACTTGATGGGAGTAACCCACGTCATACGTGGTGAGGAATGGTTACCCTCTGCCCCTCTCCATGTCCTATTATACAAGTTCTTCGGATGGGAAGACTCAATGCCTACATTTGCCCATCTTCCACTTCTGCTGAAGCCTGATGGTAATGGAAAGCTATCGAAAAGAGATGGAGATAAATTAGGGTTCCCAGTATTCCCTCTTGATTGGAAAAATGAGGTCAATGGAGAAACTGCTATGGGATTCAGAGAGCAAGGATATCTAAATGATGCATTCCTGAACTTAGTTGCATTCCTGGGAGGGAATCCTGGAGATGAAAGAGAAATTTTCTCAAAGGAAGAGCTTATAGAAGCATTTAGCACAGAGCGAATCGGGAAGTCCGGGACTAAGTTTGACATTGCGAAAGCTCAATGGTATAATGAGCAGTACCTGCGATCAAAATCTGATGAAGAGCTTGCTAAATTTGTAAAGTCAGAAGCTCAAAAAGAAGGAATAGAAGTTTCAGATGAATTAGCAGTAGCATCGGCAGCACTTACCAAGGAACGTTCTTCTTTCCCTCAGGATCTTTGGAAGTCAAGCAAGCTATTAGTGGAATCACCGACGAGCTTTGATGAAAAAATGGCCAGCAAAAGATGGAATCAGGATGCTATTAGTGTCCTTAGTGAATATGTTGAAAGGCTTTCAAAGTTTGAGGGCGACTATAATCCAGAATCTGCAAAAGAACTTCTTGCTGAATCTGCAGAAGCAAAAGAGATTAAGCTTGGCAAAGTTATGCAGGCGGTACGCTTGGCAGTTACAGGTTCTGGCGCAGGACCGGATTTGATGCAGGTTTTCGCTATCTTGGGGAAAGATGAAGTGACAAGGCGAATTAACTTTGCGCTTCAGGAACTGAAACCAATTGACTAAAGGAATGGCTA
>CAZLUY010000500.1:0-5675 GCA_964562785.1 uncultured Limnohabitans sp.
TTTCATATCAAAACTTTTTGAACACTTTTTTAATACGTAATGCATTTTTTTTGGGATGAAATTCTTTTTTGTGGCTTCAAAAGGGTGTTTTGTGGAGCTTTTAATCGCGAATATTAAACAAAAGAGAATTTTTTGACTTCTGTCAAGTTCTGTAAGGCTGAAAGTCCTGGAAATGTGATTTTTAGCTAAATGAGCAGCCCGGTTGGGTCTTCACTCGTATATTTAGGCTTATTGAAAATTGAATCATGCTCACCCTTACTGACACGAATACTAGGCCCGAACTCATCCACAGTACATTTGAAAATCAGCAAAAGAAGTCCATTGAATGGCGAACCTCAACTTATGAAGAGCGTGCTGAAAGATTAAAAAGGCTGCGGAACTGGATCTTAAATCATAAAGAAGATATCAGATCTGCCGTAAAAGCGGATTTTAAAAAGCCTGCATTCGAAGCTGATCTGAGTGAAACTTTCCCTGTCACGTCAGAGATCAAGCATACCCTTAGTAACCTAAAGAAATGGATGAAAGGGAGATCAGTATCCACTCCGATGCCTATGCTTGGTACTAGTGGAAAGGTAGTGCCTGAACCAAAAGGGGTTGCTTTGATCATCTCTCCCTGGAATTTTCCCTTTAATCTTGCAATAGGTCCATTAGTCTCGGCGCTGGCAGCCGGGTGCACCGCTATAATAAAGCCCTCGGAAATGACACCTCATACCTCTCAGTTGATCGAACGTATGATCAATGAGCTTTTTCCACAGGATGAAGTAGCTGTTTTCCTGGGGGATGCGGAAATCTCAAAAAGCCTTCTGATCAAGCCATTTGACCATATATTTTTCACCGGTAGCCCACAAGTGGGCAAACTTGTCATGAAAGCGGCCGCAGAGAACTTGACTTCCGTGACTTTGGAGTTAGGAGGAAAGTCTCCAACGATTATTCAAAAAGGAGCTAATCTGAAAGATGCTGCCGAAAAACTCATCATCGGAAAGTTTAGAAACTGTGCTCAAACCTGCGTGGCGCCTGATTACATTCTTGTTCATGAGGAAGACAGGGATGCCCTTCTGGATGAGATGAAGGTGGCCATTCAAAAGTTCTTCGATGTTGATTATAAAGGAATAGAGACCTCCTCAGATTATGCTAGGGTCATCAATGACAAGCATTTTGACAGATTAGTTGATATGCTTCAGGATGCAAAATCCAAAGGAGCCAGGGTTGAGTTTGGTGGTAATTATAATCCACAGGATAGATATTTAGAACCAACGCTTCTCACCGAAGTGAACTTGGAAATGGAAGTAATGCAGGAAGAGATCTTCGGGCCGATTCTCCCAATAAAGACCTATTCAACCCTCGATGAGGCTATCAACCTTATTAATAGCTACCCAAAACCTCTGGCCTTATACTATTTTGGAGAGGATAAAGCCCAACGAGAAGAGGTTCTTTCCAGAACCAGCTCAGGTAATTCCGTAATCAACGACTGCGTTCTCCACTTTTTACACAATGATTTACCCTTTGGTGGAGTTAACAATAGTGGAATAGGGAAGGCGCATGGCCATGCGGGCTTCCTGTCCTTCAGTAATGAAAAGGGAATAATGGCCCAAAGAGTGGGCACGACCTCATCCACAGTTCTAAACCCGCCTTACGGAGCGAGAGCCAATCAAATCGTCAACTATCTTATCAAGTGGTTCTAAGATGAATAAATTCTTAAAAAAGGGAGGATGGGTGCTCATCCTCACGGTATTACTTTGGAGCTGCTCGGATGACCCTGATAACCCAATCTCAGGAGAGCTCCCTGCAATAGACCTTTTGGATGAATCATATGGACCTGAGCCTATCCAATCCATGAATGTGTATCTCCCGGCAGGAAGAAGTACTGAGACTACACCTTTATTAGTATATATACATGGAGGTGCATGGGTAGATGGGGATAAAGATCAATTTGATGCCTTTAGATCTCTGGCAGAAATCCATTTTCCGGAATATGCTTATGTATCAATAGGCTACAGACTTTTCGATCTCAGCTCAGGAGCTAATCAATTCCCAACACAAGAGAATGATATCATTTCTGCCCTAAAATTCATTTCTAGTCAAGCTGATGCCTGGAATGTTTCTGATGATATCGTCTTGGCGGGAGCCAGTGCAGGAGGTCATTTAGCTTTATTACACTCATTTAAGCATACTACTGTTGGTGATATAAAAAGTGTAATTGCCTTTTTCCCCCCAACTGAACTGACAGAGCTATTTGATTTCAATTTCATTACCTCGGTTGGACTAGCAAGTTTATTAGGCGGGAGCCCTGAAATGATACCCGAAGATTATAACGCATCGAGTCCAGCATCATTCATTAACAACAACTCCGTTCCAACCATCTTTTTCCATGGAACAGTGGATGATGTTGTCCCAATTAGTCAAAGCGAACTCCTGGCAAATGAATTAGAAAATAATGCTGTGGACCATGTATTTAGGGTATTTCCCGGAGAAGGACATGGATTCTCAGCACAAAACTATACGGCTGCTTTTTCTGAAGCTGCTGCATTTGTCAAGCAATACATTCCATAAAAAAACCCCTGACACAGCCAGGGGTACCTTTTTCAGACCTTTTGTAGTCTCGTAGATTTGGCCATTGATTTAATGGCATTTACTACTTTTTCCGAAGGTTGTAGCTGGATTTCATCCATTTGCTCTATCGTGCTCAGCATTTCCACATATTCTTGCATAAGTGACTCATCACTTTGCAAGGCTTGCATTAAGAGATCTTGCTCTACCTCCGTCATTTCCTGATAGATATATCTTACCAGGTCATTTGGGGTAAATCGTTTTGTCATAGGCAACGTTTAATTGTTTCATTTTTTTTCTCAAATGTATCAGCGCGTAGCGCATGCGGCCCAGGGCCGTATTAATACTCACTCCTGTTTGGTCAGCAATATCCTGGAAACTCATTTCCATATAATGCCTCATGACCAATACTTCTTTCTGAGCAGGCGGTAGTTCCTCTATCAGTTTCTTGACCAGTTGGATCGTCTCATTCCTCACTCGTTTATCCTCTGCCGTTTCTTCGGCAAAGTTTAAAGAGTTAAAAACATTGGAGCCATCCTCCATCATAATGGTTGGATATCGTTTAGCCTTTCGGAAATGATCAATAGCCAGATTATGTGCTATGCGCATTACCCAAGGCTGAAACTTACCCTCCTCATTATATCTGTCAGAATTCAGGGTTTTGATCACTTTGGTGAAAACATCCTGCAAAATATCTTCTGCAAGACCCCTGTCTTTGACAATCAAGAAAATAGTCGTGAATAATTTGTTTTGGTACCGTTCAACCAGTACATCAAAAGCTTCATCATGACCGCTGCGATATTGTCTTATCAATTCGCTGTCCTTAGGACCTATTCGATTACTCATATTAAGTTGGTTAATAGTCAACGTAAAAGTCTAGGCCATAGTATGCAGTCAGAGTTTAAAGATGAATTTAGTGTTTCTAAAAGTAGAAGAACCGAGGAGGGATACCAAAGAAAATGATGCCTTATTTATCTAAAAGTTCGTGAACAGACATTCACCAAATAAGCTTTGGTAAATACGATAAACAACGACAAATCCATTTGCCATACCCTAAACGGGAGGCATAAAATAACAAGGTCTATGCCAAAAAATGTTAAAATCGACCTCCCGGACAATTAAAATTCAAGAAAACAGAGAATCTACTTTGATTCCCTTTCATTATCTTCGTTATCCTAAAAAATCAAACAGTGTAATCATGGAGTTGAGCGGAAAAGTTATTCAAAAACTAAACGAAATAAACGGGCAGTCCAAAGCGGGTAATGCCTGGAGAAAGCAAGAATATATCATAGAAACACCAGGGCAATACCCAAAGAAGGTTTGCGTGGCTATCTGGGGAGATAAAATCGACCAATTCCCAATGACAGTTGGAGATCAAGTAAACTTGGGCGTAGATGTGGAAAGCCGCGAATACAATGGCAGATGGTACACTGAGGTGAAAGCTTATAAGGTAGATAAACCACAGGGCGCATCATCCCCATCAGCTAATGAGATGCCTGATGTCAGCACATTCCACGATGATTCAGAAGAAAACAATCTTCCATTTTAATTTGGAAGTATGACAAAGAAAAAGGCAACCTAAGGTTGCCTTTTTTTATAATTGTCCCGTTCCAAAGCGGAACCCCATCCAGGCTCCACCTAGCATTAGGACCAGAGTAATCACTATCAGAAGGATGAAAGTCCCTAACGGAATATCCCAATCCTCTCCCCCTACCCGGAACTTGACACTCTTTCCCTTTTTCAAACCTTGACTACTTATTGAGAATTTTCTTCCAGCCCTGCTCCTCAATATTCTTAGCAGAAGCCTCCACTTTCTCTTTGAGGGTCTTTTTGTATTGATCCATTTTCTCTCCCACTTCCTGATCAGCAGCACCTACAATGGAAGCAGCGAGAATGCCAGCATTCTTTCCACCATTCAAGGCCACTGTCGCTACGGGAATTCCTCCCGGCATCTGAAGTATTGACAGGATACTATCCCATCCATCAATAGAGTTTGAACTTTTAATAGGAACCCCTACTACAGGAAGGCTTGTCAAGGATGCCACCATCCCTGGCAAGTGCGCAGCCCCACCAGCTCCAGCAACAATGACCTGAATCCCTCGATCTCTGGCGGATCTGGCGTAATCAACCATTCTTTCAGGTGTGCGATGAGCGGAAACCACAGTAAGTTCATATGCCACCCCTAGCTCATCCAGAAATTGAGCTGCTTCTGACATGATTGGGAGGTCCGATTGGCTACCCATGATTATTCCAACAACTGGCTTCATTGTGCTTTTATTTTTATTAGTTCTTTAATTCTCTGAGCTCTTTTCTTAAGGTTATCCACATTGTCATCTAAGACAGTGACATGACCCATCTTTCTAAATGGCTTGGTCACTTTCTTACCGTACATATGGATATAAACGCCTTTTTCATTCAGGGCTTCCTCCTTGCCTTCAATCATCACCTCACCAGTATGCCCTTCTTCACCAAGCAAATCAACCATAGCTGCAGGGCATCTTAAATCAGGATTACCTAGTGGCCAATTCATCACTGAGCGCAAATGCTGCTCGAATTGAGAGGTATAATTTGCTTCTATCGTATGATGTCCACTGTTGTGAGGCCGGGGTGCGATTTCATTTACCAATACATCTCCCTCCTTGGTCACAAACATCTCCACAGCCAAAATTCCAACCATATCTAGTTTGAGAATGACGGCCTTCGCTATTTCCTTAGCTCGATCCTCTATCTGATTGTCAATTTGTGCCGGCGCAAAAAGAAACTCGACCAAATTAGCCGTAGGATGAAATGCACACTCTACCGCAGGGTAAGCGATCAAGTCTCCATTTTCATTTCGACTAACCGTTACTGCAATTTCCCTATCAAAATCGATCAGCTTTTCCAACAAACCTGGAGCGTCAAATGCATTTTTCAAGTCTTCTGTATCACGAAGAATCTGAACACCTCTACCATCATAGCCTTCCTTACCTAGCTTATTAACGGCAGGTAAGAAGTCCGAATTGGCTTTCACTTCGGCTCTGTTTTCAGTTAGGATAAAATCGGCTGTAGGAATTCCATTTTCCTGATAGAACTTCTTTTGTTCTCTCTTATCCTGGATTAGCTTGAGAATATGTGGTTGAGGAAATACC
>CAZLUY010000501.1:0-2933 GCA_964562785.1 uncultured Limnohabitans sp.
CACAAAAATCATCAATCGAGAAATCCCAGCTGAAATAATAGCTGAGGATGACAATTACATTGCTTTTCTAGATATCATGCCTTTGGTTAAAGGACATGTTCTGGTTGTGCCAAAGGTGGAGGTAGATTACATTTTTGATCTGAAGCCAGAAGTACTTTCTGGGCTTCATATTTTCTCCCAGAAGGTGGCAAAAGCCATTGATAAAACCATCAAATGTACAAGAGTGGGCGTTGCTGTCATTGGCTTAGAAGTACCACATGTGCATGTACATTTGGTGCCCTTGAATACCATGGATGACATTAATTTCACCAGGCCTAAGCTTCAATTGAGCAAAGAGCAGTTGGGTGAGATCGCCCAAACTATCCGAGGAGGTTTGGATTAATTTTTTGGAGGGTTGAACTCTGCAATTGAATCATAAGTGTACGAAGGATTTGCCCCTTTTTGAGAAGCTACGAAAGCGCCTAGCTTGCTGGCAAAATCCAAGGTGTGCTCAAGTGGTGCTCCATTGAGCCAACCGAAAATAAACCCACTTAAAAAGGCATCTCCTGCACCAATAGTATCTCCAACATCTGTCTGATAACCAGGATGTTCTATTGTCTTGTTTCGTGAAATGATTTGAGCTCCCTTAGAGCCGAGCGTAATACATATAAGTTTGATCTTATATCGCTTGAATAAAAATTGACTGACGGTCAAAAAATCAGTTTCCAATCCAAAATGATCAGCCAAGATTTCGACTTCCTCTTCATTCACTTTTAGTAAATCCGTTTGAGAGAGAAGGAATTCTATCTTTTCGAAATCCAAAAAAGGCGGTCTAAGATTTATATCAAAAATCCGTTGTTTACTTAGCTTTAATAATTCAGTTAGGGTCTGATAACTACGGAGACTTCTTACACCTAATGAACCGAATACTATTGCGTCGGCATAAGAGACAGCAGTATTTTGATTCTCTCTAAGATTGATATAGTCCCAGGCTACATTTTTAACAATGTCATACTTGATATTCTCCTTATCTGAATCATCCACTAAAACTCTGGATGTATCAATCCCTTGTTTAATCTGAACAAGGTCCGTATTAAGTCCAGTTTGGGTTATAATTTCAAGTAGTTCCTTCCCATCATCATCTGATCCGACTGCCGAGATTAATCGAGAATTTGCTCCGAGTTTATGAAGATTCATAGCAACATTCATCGGGGCTCCTCCAGCAATTTTTTCAGAAGGAGGGCAATCCCAAAGCATTTCTCCAAAAACGGCTACTCTTTTCATTTAATGAATGTTTTGGTGGATTTCCTCAAGTGATCTTCCCTTAGTTTCAGGCATTCTAAATCTCACCCAAAGCAACTGTCCCACCATCATCAGAGCAAAGAAGGCGAAGATGTATCCTGGCCCGAATGAGTTGGCAAAGAAGGGGAAGACATTGGCAATGATGGCTGCGAGTATCCAGTGTGTAAAGGAACCTATGGATTGTCCATGGGCCCGAAGGTCATTAGGGAACATTTCAGAAATGAATACCCAGATTACTGAACCTTGGCCAATAGCATGGGAAGTGATGAACCCAAAAACAAATATTGGAAGCCAGAAAGAGGGAATACCCGGACCTAAGAAATTGTAAGCCATGAGACTCAGTGAAATTATATAACCAACGGAGCCGATATACATTAGCTGTCGTCTTCCGATTCTGTCGATCAGATACAGCCCGGCAAATGTGCCCAGCAAATTCACAACACCAATCCCAATTGTGGATATAAGAGCGTTTTCAGTTGAAATACCGGCCATTTCAAATACTCGTGGAGCGAAGTAAATAATTGCATTTATACCAGAAACCTGATTGAAGAAGGCAATCATGATGGCCAGCATTGTAGTAGAGAAAAACCTTTTAGAGAATATAGCCGAAAAGCTACCTTGTTGATGGAGTTTCTTTTCCTCTTCAATAGCCAGCTGAATAGCTTCTTCTACACCTTCAGGATCGGTTTTGGCCAGAATTGCTCTCGCTTCCTCTTCTTTGCCTAATTTTGCGATCATCCATCTTGGACTTTCTGGAATCCTGAAAATCATGATGGAATAGATAAATGCAGGAATGGCTTCTACGCCCAACATCCATCTCCATTCACTTGCCAATTCCGCAGTTCCTATCAAGTAATTCGAAATGTATGCTATGACGATCCCGAAGACAATGTTGAATTGGTAAAGGGCAACTAGTAAACCTCGGTTTTTGGCTGGGGCAATTTCAGAGATATACATGGGAGCCACCACAGAAGAAGCACCAACTCCTAATCCACCAATAAATCTGAATAGAGTAAATGAGTTTACGTCCCATGCCATGGCTGACCCAAAGGCAGAAACGAAATATAAGACACCGATCCAAAGAAGACTTTTCTTTCTACCAAATCTGTCAGCAGGGATTCCTCCGAAAAGTGCTCCGATTACAGTCCCATAGAGTGCAGATGCAATGGCTAGCCCATGAGCCCAATCGCTTAGCTTCCAGACTTCCTGGATATCTCTTTCGGCTCCGGAAATTACAGCAGTATCAAAACCAAAAAGGAATCCTCCGAGGGCAGCAGTGATGGAGACCATAAAGGCGTACTTATTCGACGACATAGGTTGATTAGGGTTTGGTGTAATCCCTAAACTAATTAGAAGTGCAGATAATTAAAATTCGAAGGTTGTTTGGAATAGGACTATTGGATTCGCGGTTAAAAGAATAAGGTGGCTGGCTAAACCATTTAGACTGTTTTTGATTTTTTTAATTACAGAATAATATTTGGTTTGAAGGGTTTTTTGATCTCTTCAAACGCACAAAATTTCCTATATTCGCATTGCGATGAAAAAGTTAAAGAAATAGGCTTTTTCAGGAGACTACAACCAAGCTATAAACCCGAATTAATGTCAGATCAAGTAAAAATCTATTCTCCTAAGAACCACATTAGAATAGTTAC
>CAZLUY010000502.1:0-7520 GCA_964562785.1 uncultured Limnohabitans sp.
AGAAAACTATCAACTCTAAATGAAGTAAGTTTTTACTTACTGTACATTTTTTCAGCTCCATTCCAGTTTTCGGGAGTCCCTTCCGCCAGATATTTTTTTGAGTTTTCAATAAAAACCCTCACCGTTTCATCGGTGGGATCATTGGATAATACTTCATCAAAAAGATCCAGGGCATTTGAAAAATCGCCCAATTGATAAGTCTCTATGGCCTTATCGAAAATTTCCAGATTAGCTTTTCGGGCATGATTTACATTTGCCTCAAGTCCATCCACACATTCCAGGACGCTCAGGGCGTTGTTTTTCCCCTTTAATTGAACCTTGCCTAATTTTCTCAAAGAGAATTGTTCTTGATTCGGGATATTGTCAATGGTGTTTTCACTGAGTAGCAAAGAAGATTTATAATATTTGGTCAAACTCTCGATTCTGGATGCTGTGTTTACGGTGTCACTGATTGTAGCAGCATCTAATCTATTTTCGTCACCTGTGATTCCCATAATAAGTGGGCCTGTATGCATACCTATTCCGGCTTGAATAGTCGGCATTCCCTGTTCGGCTCTCCTTAAATTTAAAATGCGTAC
This sequence comes from uncultured Limnohabitans sp., assembly GCA_964562785.1. GTDB lineage: Bacteria > Bacteroidota > Bacteroidia > Cytophagales > Cyclobacteriaceae > Algoriphagus. The sequence continues at coordinate 579 of CAZLUY010000502.1, forward strand.
TGCATTTTGCATCTCAATTGCTGCTCGAAGGGCATCTTCAGGTTTATCCGGAAAAATAGCCATGATAGAATCGCCCAGATACTGATTAATAAATCCATTATTGGCGCGGATTATAGGGCCAAGAATTTCATTAAAAGATGAAACGAAACGGAAATTTTCCTCCGGACTCATCTTTTCTGACAGGGTAGTGAAATCTCTGATATCCGTAAAAAGAACGGTTACGATCTTTTCGACTTGATCACCAAGCCTTATATCCGTAATGTTTTCCTTGCCCAAGGAGGAGATAAATTCATTGGGTACAAATTTCTTGATCACCTCATTAATCCTCTGCATGGTCTCTTCCCGCTTTTTTATCTCTGATAGATTTTTCTCAAAAAGTAAAGCAGACTCGAGTGCAGAAGAAGACTGTAAACTGAGGGTCACCAGCAATTTAAGATGAGCAGCCGTGAATTGATTTTCCTGAGTTCCTAGTAGAATAATGGCTCCAAGAACCCGATCCTTACCCTTCAATGTCCCATAAACGAGGCTTGTCACGTTTGACTCCACTAGTCCATGCTCTTTTATCTCACTGAGGTCTGTGATGATAGCGGATTGTCCATCCAAGCCGATTTTCAATAAGAGTTGGGCATGTTGAATAATCTGATCAACATTAAAAAGGTCTTCGCCAGAAATCGAGGGTACAGTAAGCATTTGCTGATCCTCATCCCAAAGCACCACGGCACCGGCATCAGTGGGGATAGAATTAGTGGTATGGGTTAGAGCAATTTCGGCAATTGCATTGGTGGAAATAGCCTCACCGAGATTTTCAGCAAAACCATAAATGATATTTAATTCCTGATATAGATGAAGAACCTCAGAGCCTAATTTTCGCTTTTCAGATTCCTTTTCTAAGAGGATGTTAAGGAAGGAAGCTACTTCATGCGCCTTTTCTTTGCTGCTAAAAACTGATCCAATGGTGAGGTCTTCCACAGCTAATGGGAATTCAAAACTTTGATCTGAACTATCCATAGTGCTGTAGATCGTATTACCCAAGGTATTGGTTATGTTCAAAGGAGCCTGTTTTTCCTGAGACCAGTCTTCTAACCAGTTTTTAAGTGCCCTATTTCTTCCGAGCAATGCTTTTATCGAAATCTTCCCCATGGGCGTCTCTTTGGTAAATGAGTTAAAAATTAGTCCAAGTCGAGGATTTCACGAGCCTTATCAAGAATCAATTCAGGATCAAATGGTTTGGTCATATAGATGTCAGCACCCATGTCCAATCCTTTTTGGCGATCGGATTCCTGGCCTTTAGCGGTTAGTAAAACAATGTATATATCAGAAAGTCTCATTTCTTTTTTGACTTTTCGGCAGACCTCCATGCCATTTAATTTAGGCATCATTACATCGAGAAATACAAGGTTTGGGTTTTCTTCGGCAATCACCTCAAGGGCAATTTCTCCGTTTTCAGCGGTGAAAAATTCTACTCCTTCGTCTTCCAGCTCTTCTAGCGATTGTTCAATGAGCATTCTGATATGGGCCTCATCATCGACGATTAAAATCTTTTGTGACATGTATTCTGAAATTTATGAATAGGATAAAAATGGACTTATTGATATATAAAAAACAACACATTCTCCAGTCCCTTTTCGAAACGGAGAGTTTGAATTATTTCATCACTTGATGACAAGGTAGAATTTAGAATAATGATGTCTGGGAGTGCATTTTTAGCAGTATCCACAAGCTCTTTCCCATCAGATTCAACAACCTGGTATCCCTTTGTTTTCAACACATCCGTCAGGGTTTTAACCGCATTGTTGTCCTCGTCTACAACCATTACTTTTCTTTTGGATTTACCCTGATTCAGCAGGGCTCCTATGTCTTCAAAGAGCCTTGGGGTATCGATAGGTTTGGTCAAATATCTATCAACGCCAATTCGGTAACCCCTCGCCTTGTCCTGAACAATGGAAAGGATGATGATAGGAATATCCATGGTCTGCGGATCATTCTTGAGGATAGCAGCCACATCAAAACCATTTATTTCAGGCATCATTATATCCAAAATGACCAAGTCCGGTCTGTTTTCTCTTATGGATTCAATGGCTTCTTTCCCATTGCTAGCCTCTGAAGTAAAGTAACCGGCCTCAGAAAGTTCTTGCTTGAGTAAAGATCTAATCGACTCCTCATCATCCACAATGAGAATATGGGCATTTTCTTTGGTCTTCAATTTCGAGAATACCATCTGCCCTTTGAGCTGGTCTACTAATTCATTTAAGTGAATAGGAGTAGTCTGAGAAGTAATTCCACTCGCTTTGAACGGAAGAGAGAAGGAGAATTTACTACCTTTTCCTAGTTCGCTTTCCAGCCATATTTTGCCTCCATGATGCTCTATGATCTCCTTACAGATCGGTAGTCCCAGTCCAGTCCCCTTTGGCTTATCAGTTAAAGTATCTCCACCAATCTGCTTAAACTGCTCAAAGACGGCATCAAAATCACTGCCGCTGATTCCCATTCCGGTATCGGTGACACTTGTGATTATTTCATTTCCTTTTTTCTTGATTTCACATGTGACAGAACCTGAGTCTGTGAATTTCACCGCATTGGAAATCAGATTAATAACTACTTGAATGAGTTTGTTGCTGTCTCCGTTGATGGAAGGAATTTCTGCATCGAAATCCCGGATAAGTTTAAGGTCTTTGCTTTCAAAGAGAGAATTCGTTGCAGCAATGGCTCTTTCCACAACGGTGTCTAAAAGAACCTCGTCCTGATTCCACTCCATCTTTCCCGCCTCAATCTTCGCCAGATCCAGGACATCATTGATGAGTGTAGTCAACCTTTCCCCTTCAGAGATAACCACATTCAAGTTTTGTGATACCTGATTTACGGTTTTTTCGGTTTTACTATCCTTATCAGCCACTAAGGGAAATATCTTTTCTTCAAGTCGCTTTTGAATAATTTTTGCAAACCCTAATACGGAGGTGAGTGGAGTTCTTAATTCATGACTTACAGTAGAAAGAAATGCACTTTTAGCTTCATTCGCTTCTTCTGCAGCTTGCTTGGAAGCCACTACTTCTTCAAATAGTTGGGCCTTATTAATGGCAACACCCACCGAGGAAGCAATTGTGGACAACAGGTTCGAATCACTTTCATCAAATCGGTTTTCTAGTTTTGTGCTCTGTACACTTAATACTCCGATTGCTTTTTCACCATGGAATATGGGAACTCCTAAATATGATGATGAAGGAATCCCAAGTGGATTTGCGCCCATGGCCCGGCCCATTTCTTCCACGTCTCGATTAATGAGCAGAGGCTCTCCTGAAACAAGAATTTTAGAAGTTAGTCCTTCACCAAACCTTTGTGGGGGCATTTCATCTCCGAAACGGTAGGGGAAGTTGATCCATTCACCAGACTCATCTAATAAAGCCAGATAGACGATGTTTGCTTCGAACAAATCTTTCATTTGATCACCAACCAAATGGATTATTTCATCCAAAGAAAGTTGGGAAGCAAGTGCTTGAGTCACCCGATTGACCGCGGATAATTCATTGGCCTTTTGGGTTGATTCATCAAGAAGCCTGTTGGTTTCGTCAAACAGCCTCGTATTTTCTAAAGCTACCCCCATACTATTTGTGATCGTCACAAGCAGGTTAACCTCCGCTTCGCTAAATGCTTTTTCGTGATCAAGATTCTGTAGACTCACAGAGCCTCGCACGGTGTTGCCAATGATTATTGGGACGAATACTGCCGACTTTGGTGTTTGCCCCATGGTGAAGCCTTTACCTCCATATTTCTTTGCAGTGGCGGTATAGTCTTCATTGATCACTAGTGGTTCTTTACTCTCGATAAGTCGAGTATTTGCCCAATTAATCGGACGCGGCTCGCTAAACTGTCGAACATCGCGTTCTATGGAATAATGCCAAATCTCTTCTTTCGTAGAATGATCAAATGAGCGAAGGACTACCGTTTGGGTGTCAAATAGTTCGTTGAGTTTTTCACCTACTAATTCATAAATCCCTTCGGTATGTATTTCCCTGACTAGTCCATTTTGCACACCATTGATCACGGCAAGTTCTGATACTCGCTGACTAAGCTCCTGCGTACGCTCTGCTACCGTATTTTCAAGTAATTCCTGTTTCTCGCGAAGTTGACTTAACCTCCATTTTAATATGACCCGAACAAGTAAAACCAGAACTAGGGCATAAAGAATGTAAGCCCACCATGTTCCGTACCAGGGAGGGATAATGGTGAATGTATAAGAAGCCTCTTCACTGATGTCATTAAAGACATTTTTGGCACGGACTCGGAAGGTATACTGTCCAGGAGACAGATTGGTGTATTCTTTATATACACTTCGATTCCAATCCGACCAACCAGACTCGAAACCCTCCAGATAGGTCTGGTAGGACGTTCTTTGCTCTTGCTGGTAAAATTGCGCTGCATATGTAAAACGAACGGAATTCTCGGAATAGGCTATGTCATGATCTATATCACTACTCAAATGATTTAGGGTATCCGTTCCTGCGTAAATACCTCTCATGGTTACAGGGAAACGTTCCTTCGATATGGATGAAATAGATCGATCATATCGTAATAAGCCTTGACCGCTACCCATCCAAACAATACCGTCATCTTCGGAAAATAAGCCATTTACACTTTGCCAGGGGTAATCATTGAAAAGATTTTCCTCAATGGTATAGGTATCATCTGGACCAGGAATCGCAAGCCTGAGCCTGTTTCCTATGGGAATCCATACTTGCCCTTGAGAATCCTCAAGCATAAAGAAGCCTTCAGAAAGACCAAGGTTGTCAGGAATCATTCCGAAGCGATCGTCAGGGACTATTGAATCCAATGCCGAATCATATCTAAGACTGGCACCAAAAGATGGGAAAAATATTTCTCCATCAATCGCTCCCAGATAACCAGGAGAATTGATTAAACCTTCGTCTTCGCCAAAACTTTTAATGGTAAATTCTTCAATGATTGGCAAACCTTGCTCATCATAGGAGGGCTTAATTTGGTAAGCCATATTTGTTTGTGTACCACCCCAAATCGTTCCATCTTCACTTTCAGCGATTGTCCATAGAGTGTTTGACATCCCTAATACATCTCCATATTTCTCCCAGGAATCTCCCTTTCTTCTATAGATCCTCATTCCACCAGTAATAGAAATGTATAGTAGATCAGGATGGCTAGGTGAAATCATCAAATCTTGACCACCACTTGTATTATCATCGATAGGAATAATTTTTCCATTTCTAATCATGGAAAAAACTTCTCCAGGGACTATCAGATCTTCTCCGTCAAGGATAAGGTTCCATATTTGAATATTTCCCATTTCAGGAATAGGTAGGAAGCTTTTCGTCTCCTCATCATATTTAAAAAGACCAATAGATGAGCTTACGTATAATTGGCCGGCTGCGCGATTTATCGCATAAATTGTGGAGTTTAGTCCTTGATTTTTTGTGAAAGTACTGATAGGAGAATTGAGCTCAAGCTTGGATATCCCATTATCCAGCCCAACCCATACGGTCTGATCTTGATCCACAAAAACGGAATAAACAGAAGGGTCTTGAAGCCCTTGACCGTCAGAAAGTATATTCAATAGTTCCCCTTCCTGGCTAACCACCACCAGGCCCATTCCAATCAGTGAAGCAACAAGGTTTCCATTGGGTAAGAGCGAACTTTTATACAACAAGTTAGTGTCCGTATAATCATTGATCTCGCTGTCGAAAATTTCAAAATCCTCGCCATCGTATCGATACATCTCTTGATAAAATCTACCTGCAAGGAATTGCTTGCTCCCTGTTTCAGGGTTGTCTACGTGCTCTACTAAAGTGAAAAGACGATCTCCTGCTACAATTTCACTTCCCTCTATAAAGGCAAGCTCCCCATCAACCATTTTAAACAGGCCTTCTTCGATATCATGAATGATATATTCTCCATGGATCATATAGCCATGCGAAAATGTCCCTTTTGCAGGATATGTTTTTATATCAAATTCCTCTTTCTCTAAATCATAGTCGAGTCGAAATAAGTATTCACGCGCCTGTATGTAGAGATATTGACCATCAAACTGAATTGACCAGAATTCTTCAAAATCGCGCTTGTCCTCAGGGATAAGGTATCGTAAGGATTCTGCTTCTAAATCCCCAAATTCGTTTCTTTTTAAATAGCCAAAACTTCCACCAGAAGCATGGAATATAACGCCATTATTGTCCTTGACCAGTCCCCTGGTAGATACTCCTGTTGGGTAGTCCGGAATACGAATGTCGCGCCAATTGATTCCATCGAATTCCATGATTTCTGTGGAAGTACCGAAATACATGAACTGATCATCACTTTGGATAATAGACCAGACTTGACCATTTCCTCCATATTCTGAAGTGGCATAATTGGTAATCAAAGGAACCCCCACTTCATTTGACCTCTGAGAAAAAGAATCTAAAGGAGAAAGAAATAGGACTGTTAAAACCAGAAAAATTATACTTCCCTTAGATGAGTTAAAAAAATGATCAGGTGAAATCGTCATTGTATTATTTTATTATATCAAAAACACAAAACAAGCTTAGTAAGCTACAAATATTTATCCCCTTCTCCTATATGGCAGGATAAGAGTGAATGAGGTCCCTTCACCCTCCTTACTCTCCACTTTCAACTCCCCTCCATGTGCCTTCACTATATCATAGCTTAAGCTTAGACCCAGACCTGTTCCAGAACCAGTTGGCTTAGTGGTGAAGAAAGGCTGGAAGATTTTCTCCTTGATGGAATCAGGAATACCGGAGCCGTTGTCGGAAACGGAGAGTTCAACTGACCCACCCCCAGCTCCTCCTGAGGAAGGAGTGAATGTTGTGGAGACAGTGACAGAGGGCTTGTAATTTTCAATCCCTGATTTAGCTTTTTCGTCAATTGCATAAAAAGCATTGTTGATCAGGTTGAGGATGACTCTTCCAATGTCTTGAGCGTTGA
>CAZLUY010000503.1:0-5112 GCA_964562785.1 uncultured Limnohabitans sp.
AAACTGCCTTCAGGAGACGAGGAAAAGAAATACCAAATGCGCCCTTCAGGAGCCGCAAAGCATCCATTGAAGGATGAAATTTATATCATCTCTTCTGCTGGTCATTGGCTTTTGGTTTGTGATTTGGAATGGAACCTGAAAGACGTCTATGAATTGGATAAAGGGCTCTTCAAACAGCCGGAAGGAATAACTTTTGATCCAAAAGGGAACCTTTATATCTCAAATGAAGCTAGAGGAGGTACACCTAATCTATTGATATTCGAGTACAATCCATGAGAGCCCTTTTTTGCTTTTTGGTCATCCTATTTTCTTTTAATGCCGCAGCTCAGGAAAGCCCTCTTAAGTTCAGGCTTTATTTGATTGGAGATGCAGGGGAATTTGAAGATGGCAGACATCCCGTTGTTGATGGGGTTGAGAAGATGATTAAATCCAACCCGGGACAAAATTCTCATCTTATTTATCTGGGAGATAACATTTACCCTCTAGGACTACCTCTTCCTGAGGATGAAAATCGGAGCTCATCCGAAGCTATCCTAAACCGACAACTTAGTCTGGCCGACCAAATTTCTGGTGACCTTTGGATGATTCCGGGCAACCATGATTGGGAAAAGGGGAAATCCGGTGGATGGGACGCCGTTCTCAGAATGGAGGAATACATTGAAGAAAACTTTCTGGATGAAAACATTTTGTTTGTTCCGGGAGGTGGCTGTCCTGGTCCCTATGCTCAGGAATTAGATGATGAGACGGTCCTAATAGTTTTTGATAGTCAATGGTGGCTCCATAGCAACGAGAAGCCTGGGGCTGAATCTGATTGTGAATTCAAATCTGAAGAGGAGATTCTTGCGTCACTTAGTTATCTACTTGCTGAAAACAAGGAAAAGACGATCGTCTTTGCCATGCATCACCCGATGCGATCTTATGGCGAGCATAATGGCGCCTTTACTTTTAAAGACCACCTTTTCCCTCTAACAGCAGCCAAGAAAAACCTTTACATCCCACTCCCAATAATAGGATCGATTTATCCGACTTATAGAACGGTCTTCGGTGATATCCAGGATATTCCACACCCTAAGTATCAAGCCATGATTCAGGCCCTTGACCGGATCTTTGATACGCACCCAAACGTCATCCAGGTATCTGGACATGAGCATGGTTTGTTTTATACCCGCGAAAAGGGAAATCATTACATAGTGAGTGGTGCTGGGGCCAAAACGACTCATATTAAAAAGAAAAATCCTGCCGAATTCGCCTACCCCTCTCAGGGTTTCGCAGTGTTAGATTTCTTTGAAGACCATCGAGTGGATCTTTCATTCTTTGATCCTTCTGGACAGGAAAAATTATATACTGGTACTCTCGTCCAACCCTACGCCAGTGATAAAGAGGATTTAGAATTATTCGACCGGGAAATCCCAAAATCCGTGAGCCGTTCTATATCAGAACAATACCTGGCAGGAAAAGGACACCAAGCTTTCCTGGGTACAAATTATCGCGAAACTTGGGCTATTGAGTCAGAATTTCCTGTGCTTGACTTAGCTAAAGAAAAAGGCGGACTAAAAATCATAAAACGTGGAGGGGGCATGCAAACAAGGTCTCTGCGTCTTTCTGATTCCTTAGGAAATGAATTCGTCCTGAGGTCAGTAAACAAGTATCCTGAAAATGCTCTTCCAAGCGTCTTGAGGAAAACAATTGCAAAAGATGTAGTTCAGGATCAGATCTCCTCCTCCCATCCTTATTCGGCGATGGCGGTTGCAAATCTTGCAGATGCCGTAGGCGTGATCCATACCAATCCCTCAATAGTATATCTCCCTGATGATCCTCTTTTAGGGGTTTATCGAAAGGACTTCTCCAATCAACTCTTCCTTTTTGAAGAGAGGCAGATTGCCAGAGCGGACATAGAGAATTACCGCTTTTTCAGCACGGATAAAATGCTCAAGCAACTTTACAAGGACAATGACAACCAAGTCGATCAGCGCGAAGTCCTTAAGGCCCGACTTTTTGATTTGTGGATTGCAGATTGGGACCGGCATGATGATCAATGGCGTTGGGTTGGAACTAAGGATGGTAAGGATTGGGTCTTCGTTCCGATGCCAAGAGATAGAGATCAAGCTTTCTTCGTGAATGAAGGAGTATTCCCAAAAATCGCGAGTAGAAAGTGGTTAAACCCGAAATTTCAAGGCTTCAACTATGAACTCAAAAATGTCAATGGCTTCATGTTTAATGGTCGATACTTTGACAGAAGCTTTCTGACGGAATTGGATAAAGAAGATTGGGAAAATGAAATTGACTTACTCATAGAAAAGATCGATAATGAAGTGATTGAAAACGCTTTTACCGATTGGCCAAAAGAAGTAAGGGATAAGGATGCATCAACTATAGAAGACAAACTAAAGGCTCGGCGATCTTGGCTTAAAGAAAAGGCTCTTGAGTATTATGAATTCCTCGCCAAGGACGTAAGTGTGGTTGGAAGTAAGAAAAATGAGCACTTCGACGTGCATCATTATGAGGATGGACGAATTCATGTAACCACAATCAAAATCACAAAAGAAGGAGAACAGAAGGAAGTAATTTATGAGAGAATTTTTGATCCTGGAGAAACGGAGGAGATAAGAATCTATGGATTAGATGGAGAGGATCAATACCATTTTACTGGTAAAGGACCCGGCTCTATCAAAGTGAGAATAATTCCAGGAGCAGGCACCAACAAATTCAATGATGAGGCAAGAGTTTGGAATCAAAATACTCTGGTTTATCGAGATAGGAAAACTCCACACATAGACGGGCTTACCAAATCGTCGAGAAACAAAATTGCCCCTAGCTTAGACTACTTGGAGTACAATCGAAAAGAATTCAAATACGATAAAGTTCAACCTCTTATATCCGCAGAATTCAACCAAGATGATGGGCTTTTCTTAGGTGCTGGAGTGCTTTGGGAGAAGCAAAAATTCAAAAAGAAGCCCTACGCTATCCGGCAAAGTTTAAAAGCCAATTATGCGTTTAAGACAAATGCATTCAACATCTACTATGAAGGACATGCAGTGGACGTTGTTGGAAATTGGGACTTAGTCTGGGATGCAGATGTAAGGACGCCAAATTACGTTTTCAACTATTTTGGACAGGGCAACGAGACCACCTATGACGTAGATGAGCGTGAGATAAGTTACTACCGCTCGAGATTCAACTGGTATGAGCTTTCTTCTGGTCTTCAAAGAAAAATAACAGAGTCAGGAACCTTCACCGTGGGACCACATTATCAAACTTTCAGATTTGATCCTGAAGACAATATTGATCGATTTATCACTTCTCCAGAAAGTGGACTGGATCAAGATGATTTGGCCGAAACCAAGTTTTATACAGGATTATCAGGGACATTTGAATTTGATAAACGGAATAATGAAAAAATCCCTACAAGAGGGTTCTACTTCAGAAATCAATGGAAAAGGCTTTGGGGATTGAATTCGGCCTCGGGAAATTTCACTCGAATGGAAGCAGAGCTGGCTCTTTATTGGTCGTTTAAATATGCCTCTAAAATGGTTTGGGCTACTCGGTTTGGAGGTGGCAAGAACTGGGGAGATTATGAATTCTTCCAGGGGCAAATTCTGGGTGGTGTGAATAACCTAAGAAGTTTTAGAAGATACCGATTTAACGGTGATGCGGTCTTCTACAACAACACAGAATTCCGTCTTCAATTATTAAACCTGAAAACCTTTGTCCTACCTGCAACCATTGGTGTTATCGGATTCCATGACATCGGAAGGGTTTGGCTGGAAGGAGAAAATTCCGACTCCTGGCACTCCACCCTAGGGTTCGGAGTATGGATCGCACCGCTCAATCAAATAGTCGGAACCTTCTCTTTAGGCTTCAATGATGAAGAATCCTTAGGCTTCTTTTCTGTCGGATATCAGTTTTGATTTAGGCTCTTCCTCGATCTCCTCTGCCAATACACTTACACGAAGAGCCTTCAGACCGTAAACTCCCTGCATTTCTTCCAGTTCCAGCTCCTCAATTTCAGGAGCTAAAAGACCCTGATGCTGGAAGTAACTTATGTAGTCTATATATTCCTCCGCCTCTTTAGAATGCGAGTAGACTATCGCAATCTTGCGAGGTTGGGTTAATCTTTCATTGGTATCAAGGATTCTAGCCTTATCAATTCGCTTTTTGATAACCTCATATCGAATATTATAGGCTCCCTCCACATCGAACTTGCGCTCATCCAGTCGGAAACTTATGGAGATAGGATTGCTATGAGAAAGAATCAATTGAGTAGTATCCAAATCGACTGCAAGGTTGCCCTTTTCTCTCTCCATTCGATGCACAATATCAATCATGGATTGAATCTGCCACAATCGAAGATTCTTCAGGAAGATAGGATCAAACTTCTGTCTGTTGACCAAAGATTGTCCGATGTACATATTGTACTCGACCCCATCCGTCTTGAATTTCTCAAAGTAATGAGGGAATATCTTCTGAATGATTTCCTCTTGAGATTCCAAGTATCCTGTTACAGACTTACTAATGTATTCAAGGCTCGAGTCAAACTTATGCCTGTTTGTATTGAATACCCTTTCTACAGGATCAATCTTAGCGAAATATTCGTTTGCCAACGGCTTCATCTTATTCTCTGCATCAGCCAAGTGTCTAATCATTGGCTCCAGCTCATTCTGGAAAAAGGCAGTTACATTCGTTTCCTCATCACTTACCATAATCAGATTGATGCGCTCAATAAAGGTCTGAGCCTTTTCGATGAGTCTATCAACCAGAGGAAGGAACATATATTCCTTACCTTTAATAAGAATCTGCTTACCCTCATTTAGCTGCGCTAAAAAGTCAGTTTGGATGGACCTGTTTCGCTCATCCGAAGAATTCCGAATATCCACTGCTGCGAACAAAGGATAAACGTCAGAGAAAACGATAGGCTTTATTTCTGGCTTCTCACCTTTATCCTGACTCATCGCATAGTCAAGAGCTATATTCTCAAACTTCCAGTTTACCACCGGATGGATCGCCGTAAAGTTCTTTTTGATGATGCTATCAATCCTCTTCTCTAAATCCTCCGCACGTCTATCCAGTCCCATGGAAAGAGACGGTGATAAATAATCGAGCGAATTCATCATT
>CAZLUY010000504.1:0-3606 GCA_964562785.1 uncultured Limnohabitans sp.
ATTTCCAGCAGCTTTTGCAGCACCAACACCGCCATCGGCAGAGCGACTATATTTTTGAGCAATTAATACTTTAACAGCTCCTTTGTAATAGGCTTGTACGGGAGCCATTAAAATCATAAACTTATATTCATTAGAAGGAGAAGCAGAAACACCTACCTCTGTGGCCATTGCAAAAGGACGTAAGTATAAAGAATTACCATCTCCTTTTTGAATCCAATCGCGGTCCATATTTACCATGGTATGCAATGCTTCTAAGAATACATCTTCTGGAAATTCAGGAATTTCATAAAAGGGTAGGTCGGATTGGGCTTTGGAAGTCAGGGCAACTAGGATTAAGGCTGAAGCAATCAGCATTTTTTTGAACATACGAGATTAGTTTTTAGGAACTCTTTCTGGAATGGCCTCATCCTTTCTTTCAATAAATTTGTTTGGGCCGTCGGGAGATTTGATAAGATCAAAGGCATCATAAAGTTCACCAGTAGGCGTATAGGATTCAAAACTCAGTTTATCTCCTTTAACCGAAATAATTTGAAATAATTGGGTTTTCTCCCCACTTCGATCTTTAATCGCCCCAAGCTGACGCCAATCTCCTCCTATATCATACATCTTTCCTCCACTTATTGACACCACGTAAACTGTCCCAGTTTCATTTCGGGTATTCATCCCATCCAGCTCATTTCCTTCTGGTGCTGTTCTTCCTCTGGCATAACTGTGATCATGCCCTTGAAGTACAAGATCCACTTTGTGCTTATCAAATATGGGTTTCCAGGTCTTTCGAAGCCTATCATTATCACGATTTATTGCAGCAGAATACATAGGATGATGATAGGTAAGAATCACCCATTTCTTATTTGTCTCCTCAAGAAGTCGGTCTACCCATTTTGCTTGCGCTCTTAGGTTTCTATTACTGTTGAGTGAAATAATTCTGGTATCCTGGTAATCTATGTAGTAGGCGGTTTCTTCTAATCCACTTGGTCCATTTTCTGGAAGGGTAAATTGGGATTCCCATTGTAATGAAAGTATTCTATCTTCTTCTTTTTCCTCTTCTTCATCTCTTGCTCTGTATTCGTGATTCCCAGGAGTAGGCATGGATGGGATCATAGAGTGAATAAATCCTCCAGCCATAAACCATTCATGCCATTCAGATTCTCTATGGGCATGATTGACCAAATCACCGGCATGGATGAAAAAACTTGCATTCGGTGCTTTTCGATAGCCTTCCCGAATTACCCTAGACCATAATTCAAGAACATAATTTTGAGCATCACCAACATACAGAAATGAAAAGCCTTCTTCTGGATCTTCTTTGGCAGCAGTGAATTGAAACCACTCGCTCCAGAGCGTCCCATCTCCAACTCTATAGGCATAAGTCCTTCCAGGTTTGAGCTTATCGATGGTGACTGAATGATACTTAGCCCTTGTGCCTGCAGCTTGAACATCTCTTAGATCAAGAGTTTTGGTGGTTGCTTCAATTTGCAATGCACGTTTTATAAAACTCGGGTTGGGTGTAGCGGTTGCAATTTCCAGAATCCCTTTTTCTGCCTCCATACTGGTCCTCCAGGTCACATTGGCACTTGTACTCAAATCCTCAGTGACATTTAAAACTATTCTATCAGGAAGAATTGTGGGTTTGCTCCAGGATTTCAAAAAAGACTCCTGCGGGGTTGCGCCCTTTTGGGCCCAAATCAATGGGGTGACGAAGAGAAGCAATAAAAAAATGATTGATCTTTTCATTAGTTGGGTGGTTAAAAAGATATCTTCAATATAATCAAAAATGGGATCAGTGTTTTTGCCCTAGTTTGGAGAACCTAGAGGAGATGTACGCCTATAACAATTCAACCCTCCATGATAGGAGGGCTGAATTGTATGCTGAGCTGTTGTTTCAGCTCCGAAGAATTTATAAGAAATAATTTCAGATCAATTAACGGTCAAAATTGATTCTCAATCCGGCCCCGAAAACACCTATTGAAGAACCGGAACCGAAGTTATAGTATTCCAGTCCCGCCGTTAAAGAATAATTAAGGGAAGGACCTCCTTGATAGATGTTCTTGGCAAGTTTCTTTTCAGGTGGAGTAAGATCATAGAAACCTCCAATTCTGGAAGTAAAACCGACTTGAGAACCACTACCACCAAATTCTAATGCAAAACCAACAGTTAATTCTAAACCTCCTCTTGCGCAGGTATTATAATCAACCCCACCAAAAGCACTAAAAATGCTGAAGCCGTCGTATTTGAATTCTGAACCGCTTCCAAAATCTTCTTTTTTACCTACAAAGTAGTTGTATTGCCCTCCAACTTGAATATTCCAATCTCGAGCCTTGTAAGAGAAGGAATAGTTATTAAGGTCTGTATCCTCAGGCTCTACGTCCTCTGAATCTTCGTCTGAAAAATAGAATGCAAGTTTGGGACCTAAGGTTTTGTCAAACCCTTGCGCAGGATCGTATCCATAATAATCTAACTTAACATTCGGTGAGTATGTGTCCATTAGTTCTCCTTTTTCGGCATAAGCATCCAAATAGCCAGCTACTCCTGAAGCCATTACATTTCTAAAACTTTTTGATGATTCGCCTCCAAGCAAACTTGCCATATAATCTTCCCATGACGATCCGTCGGCAGCTGCTTTGTCTAACATGTCAAAAAATTCTTCGTCTGTTACATCGTCAGCAGATGTTTCTTCACGAGCATTGTATTCGAACTTGTAATCAGCAAGAGTTCTGAGTTCATAGCGATTCTTTAATCGTTTAGCTCCTCTGATATTGATAGTCGGGTTATTCGTTTTACCGGTATTCCCCATCACAATTCCTGGAGCCACTGAAAGACTGAGATCTCCTGTCTTCTGGAATTGTTCGCTTGTAACAACTGAAATAGGTATAGCTGATTCTCTCGGACCTCGTTTTCTTACTGGTTTCGTCGTTTTTGAGAAAAGCTCATGGACCTCCTTATTCCTTTTTTCGAATTCTGCCTGTTTCAGGGCTTCCGTTTTGCTGAACTCTACAAAGGATTGTTGGGCTGAGACCTGTAAACAAATCAGACTCAGGATGAGTATGCTAAGTTTTTTCATAATGGTGGTGTTTGATGGAGAAAAAAATCTTAGAATAAACTTGCAAAAAAATGCGAAAAAAGCAAATTAAAGACTTAGTGGTCAGAGGGTTGTAAATTTTCTGGATGTCGAGATTATTCAACCTCAGTTTGGTTGGCCCCAAAACAATAAAGTCCTAATAATTCTGTCAGGACTTTTGCTTGCAGAGGCGGAGAGGACTGAGTGTGAAAAAACAGTCCGGTGGACTGTTTTAGTGAAGGGCCAGTATGAGGGTAGACCCGACGCCTCCGGATTTTAAATGTATAGGGATTGGCTTTGCCGATCCCGTTTGGGATATCTGGCACAAGCAAAAGTCCATTCGCTTCGCTCACTCTTTTTTTGGTTTTATATGCTCCTTCAAACGTTGTTTGATTCGCACCAAAACCAAAAAAAGCCCAGACATTGCTGTCTGAGCTTTTGCTTGCAGAGGCGGAGGGATTCGAACCCCCGGTACCTCGCGGTACAACGGTTTTCAAGACCGCCGCATTCGACCACTCTGCCACGCCTCTGTGATCAAATTCGATTGG
>CAZLUY010000505.1:0-2747 GCA_964562785.1 uncultured Limnohabitans sp.
AGTTTAATCATTCTTTTATTCGATTGTCTACACAAAAAGTATTTACCATGAAAAATCTTAAAATCTTATTATTTGTGTTTGGGCTCTTCCTGCTGGGATCATCAGTTCAAGCTCAAGGCCTGAAAGTCCCTAAAATGGATATGACCAGCCAATTACTCGGAGTCTTGAATGACACTAGTGGCTTAGACCTATCCGGTGATCAGAAGTCATCTTTGGAGAAAAACAACAAGAGCTTTGTGGATGATCTAATGGAAATCAATGGCAGCAGCCTCTCTGATGATGCCAAAAAAGAAAAGTTCTTAGGGCTGAAGAGTAGCCGAACAAAATTCCTGACAGACCTTCTGGGAAGTGATCTTTTCAAAAAGTACTCGGGGCAGATTCTAAAATCTATCAACCCCTTCAAAAGTAAACTAGGGCTAGCCGCTCTTGCATTTTAGCCTAATGTAAATCAACTTAAGCCATCTCATTTTTGGGATGGCTTTTTTTATTGATACATATGAAAAATCTAAATTCAACGCTCTGGTCACTTTTGGTGTGCACCTTACTTATTACTTCTTGCACCTTTAGCTCATCCACGGAAAGCTCGGCCACCTTTGTGGAATTCGACCAAATGGAATGGATTGACCTGACCCATTCATTTGACTCAACCACGCTCTATTGGCCAAATAACCCAACGGACTTCGAGCATAAGACTGATGCCTACGGGGTCACGGAATTAGGCTATTTCTATTCCTCTTATTCCTTATCAACTCCTGAGCATGGAGGAACACATTTAGATGCCCCTATACATTTCTCCGAAGGAAAGCTGACCGCAGATGAAATCCCGGTTGATAATTTGATTGGTAAGGCGGTGATTATCGATGTATCCGAAAGGGCTCTTCAAGACAGAGATTACCTAATCTCCGCTGCAGATATTGAAGATTGGGAAAAGAGTAATTACAGCATCGAACCGGGATTGATTATCCTGTTTAAAACCGGTTATGGCAAATTTTATCCAGATCGTGAGAATTACTTTGGAACCACCAAAAAGGGTGATGAAGCAATTCCAGAGCTACATTTCCCTGGGATATCAAAAGAAGCAGCAGAGCTATTGGTAGCCAAAAAGATCAAAGCGGTAGGACTGGACACTCCTAGCCTAGATTATGGTCAATCCAAAGATTTCATAGCCCACCAAGTATTAATGGGCGCCAATATTCCAGGATTTGAAAACGTGGCCAACCTTAATCAGATACCTGCAAATCGTCGCTTGTATGTTATGGCCTTGCCTATGAAAATCAAAAACGGAAGCGGTGGACCACTAAGGATTATAGCCGGAACCCTTCCTTTGAATTGACGGGGTCATTTGGACGATTTATTTATCTAATCATTATTGAGAGCCTATTCCTAGCATGGAATACTTTCATCCCTTATTTTTAAACAATTCCATGCGTTATCATGGTTTTCATCCTAATTATCAATTTTGTTTTAAATCAATCAACCAATAATAAAATGCTCAAATCAATCACTAAACTATTCACATTAGTAATGCTTGTTTCTCTTATTTCCGCATGTGGCGGAGAAGAGCAAGGGGTTTATTTCGTCAACCTGAGTGACGGTGATACGGTATCATCTCCATTTAAAGTAGAAATGGGAGTAAAAGGAATGCAAGTACAACCTGCAGGAGAAGTAAATGAAGGCTTTGGTCATCACCACCTGATCATTGACGGAAGCTGGTTAGAAACAGGGACTGTTGTTCCAGCAGATGAAAAGAATATCCACTACGGTGGCGGACAGACTGTCACTGAAGATATTACTCTTTCTCCTGGAGAGCACACCTTGACCCTTCAATTCGCAGATGGCTTTCATGCCTCTTACGGTGAAGGCATGAGTGCAACGATCACAGTAATTGTAGAATAAAAAAAGAGGCTCGATTTGAGCCCCTATTAGTTTTTAAAGTCTGGACGGAAGTTCAGACTTTTTTTATTTCAATAACTTCATGAGATCCCGTGCGGTGTACTCCCCTTTTTTTTGAATCAGCTCCCTAGGTGTATTATCCCCTACTTCAAAAGTCATACTCTCTGCTTCATGAACAAAGAAGAAGTAACTGTTTGAGGTGACGCTTCTTTGATTGGTTTCAGTCGGTCTGATATTCGGCTCATAGCCAGGAATTCTCTTGGAAGATCTCTTGATCAACTTAGGAATCAAGCCGGGTCTGTTTCCTTCAAGGTTTTCATTGATCGTGTAAAAGATATCCTGCCAGGTAGAATGGAAATCTATGGCAAAGATGAATTCACCTCCTGACTCTTCTACCTTGGTTTCCATAAATGAGGTCAAAGCCTGAATCTCCGGCTGATTGAGATTTACCCAATCCCGGTTGGTATCCACTCCGCCAGCATTATGGCGCCAATGCCCATTTGCCACCCCATCCGGATTCATTTGAGGCATTAGATACAGGTTATACTTTTCTCTAAACTTGATGGCTTCAGGACTATCCTCGCAAATGGTTTCAATAAAGGCCTTCATGGCCAAATAGCCAGTAACTTCCGGTGGATGCTGTTGGGAGATAACCATCAGCATTTCCTTATCCTCAGCTTTTCCAATCTTCAACAACTCCAAATCTCTTCCCTGAGCACTTTTTCCGATCACTTGCTTCTCCACAAAATCCAGCCCCTCTAATTTATCTTTCCAGCTTTCTGCATCCTTGGTTCCAACATGATATTGAGCGGATACCCAAAGGGTATCAGAACCTGAATCAACTCTGAGTTGGG
>CAZLUY010000506.1:0-1532 GCA_964562785.1 uncultured Limnohabitans sp.
TTGGTGATATCTTCATTTACTTTGGTGACCAGAATCATCTGATCCTCCAAGTAAGATCGAACCTCTTCAGGAGTCTGTTCACCATCTTCACGATCATATTGTCTCATCCAGACAAACATCCCTTCATAGGCCTGATTTAGATTGGAAGAGAGACTTTTAAGTGCTTCGATTCTCTCTTCATCAACTTCCTCCAAACTGGAAATTGAATCAATCTCGGCCAGTGCTTCTTTCTCTAATGATTTCAGTTTTCCCATGAGCGGCATTACTTCGTCATGGACAGCTATTACCTCATCACGTAGTTTTTGATTTTCTTCGACTGGATTAGGCCCACAAGCAAATAAGGCTATCGAAACAAAAAGGGTGGCGAAATATCTAGAGAATTTCATGGAAAACTGATTTAAAATCAAAGGTAAGGAAGAAGTCGATTTTGTTAACTTTTCCATATTATTTAACCAAGAAAAATTTAAGAGAGAGTATCTTCGTTAGTAGTCAAAACCTGTAGTCCTATGATGCCTTTTTGCTTTGCCAATGATGAAATAATTCCAAGCTCAGATGCTCGAATACATCCAATGGATCTGGCCTTTATTCGCGGTTATGGAATCTTTGATTTTTTCAGAGTAAGCAATTATAAGCCTCTCTTTCTAGAACAGTATTTAGACAGATTTACCAATTCAGCACGAGAGACTTATCTCAACCTTAGCTATTCGAAGGATGAGTTAAGGAAAATCATCTTTGAGCTTATCGAAAAAAATCAAATGCAAAGTGGTGGTTTCAGAATGCTTCTTTCCGGAGGAGTTTCCGAAAATAGCTTCAGTCCAGCCAAAGGAGCATTATTCATCTTTTCTGAACCACTCATTTTTCCTGCGCAGGAAAAGTATGAGAAGGGGGTCAAACTTATAAGTTTAGATCACATACGACCAGTGGCACATATTAAAATGACCAACTATGCATACCCCGTTTGGCATAGCAAAAAATGGCAGGAGGCTGGTGCCATGGATGTGCTGTATCATAGGAATGGCATAATTAGCGAAAGCTCCAGAAGCAATTTCTTTCTTATCAAAGATGGGGTCCTAATCACTCCTGATAGGGATATCCTTAACGGTATTACCAGGCATCAAGTCCTAGGGCTTACAGATCATCAAGAGATCAGAACCGTCTCAATGGAAGATGTGAAAGAAGCTGATGAAGCATTTATAACCAGTACCACTAAAGTCATACTCCCAGTCACTCAAATTGATGATTTGAAGATCGGGAATGGTACAGTCGGTCTTAAGACCATCGAGCTTTTAGAGAAATTCCGTTTAATGGAGAATACCCTAATCAGCTAATCAATCGATCAGCTGAGCTCCTTCCAGGATGTACATTAGCTTTTCTGGATCCTTGCTATTCAAGGTTAGGGTACCTCTGACTTTGACTCGCTTAGAAGTATATTTAATAGGATCATCAAGCATCACTTCCATTACAGTTTCAGGACCACCTGATCCGCAGAAAAAGCATTCAGCGATCGGAAGGCTTGATAGAATAATATGTTC
>CAZLUY010000507.1:0-2452 GCA_964562785.1 uncultured Limnohabitans sp.
AGCAACATTCACAATCTTACCCTGAACCTTAGAACCAACCTCAAGGCTAGACTCACGTGCATCCCAAGGATGAGCAGTAAGCTGCTGCATACCCAAAGAAATTCTCTTCTTATCATCATCAAAGTCAATCACCCCAACTTGTACTTTCTCGTCAAGCTGCAATACCTCTTCTGGATGATTGATTCTTCCCCAAGAGATATCAGTAATGTGAAGAGGACCATCAACACCACCTAGATCGATGAATACACCGAAGTTGGTCATGTTCTTGATTACTCCTTCTAGTACCTGACCCTTCTCAAGGTTATTCAGAATCTCAGCCTTCTGCTTCTCAAGATCCTTCTCGATCAACACCTTGTGAGATACTACTACGTTATCATTTGCGTGGTTGATTTTTACCACTTTCACTTCCATCTGCTTACCTACGTAGATATCGAAATCTCTGATAGGCTTCACATCAATTTGAGAACCTGGAAGGAAAGCTTCTACACCGTAGATATCTACGATCAAACCACCTTTAGTTCTTCTTTTCACCAAACCTTCAATGACATTATCCTCAGCAAGTGCTGCTTCGATGTCCTGCCATGCTTTAACGATCTTGGCTTTCTTACGAGATAGGATCAACTGACCCAAAGCATTTTCCTGCTCCTCGATAAATACTTCTACCTCGTCACCTGGATTGATAGACTCCAAGTCACGGAATTCACTTACTGGAACCAATCCATCAGACTTGAATCCAATGTTGATGATTACATCCTTTTCGTTTACACCGACAACGGTTCCTTTGATCACTTCCTTTTCGGTGATTTCATTCAATGTACCTGCGTACAAAGCTTCCATCTTCTCGCGATCTTCTTTTGTGTAACCTTCGCCGAAACCTTTTGGCTCAACGTTGTCCCAGTCAAATTCTTCTTTGTTAGACATAATTTTAAAGACCCTGATTTTCAGCAACCTTAGGGTCATCAGGCTACTGATTTTTTGTTTTAAAAAAGTGAACCATAAAACCTCAATTCACCCCACTCACTCGAATGGACTGCAAAGGTACGCTTTTTATCAGTTTAGTAAAAAGTAAGCCTGAATAAAATGAAAAAGAATAGCTCTAGCGGAGTACCCATCGCTTGAAAAAATTAACTCAGAAAAAAAAGAAAAAGGTCTCGGAACGCTCCGAGACCTATGCAAGCAAAGAGTTTACATTAAATTTGAATTCGAATTTAAGAAAATCACCCCATGATAAAAGCCATTCAGGCCATTTATTCACTCTATTCCCTATTACTCTTCATCACCTTGATGATTGTATTTGGTTTGTTCATACTGGTTCCGCTCCTAATCAGCCCAAAAGGAGACAAGATCTCGTTTGTGTTTATTAGGCTCTGGGCAGGAATCTGGTCATTCCTTTCAGGAATTAGATATGAGATAGAGGGTAAAAAGCACATTCGGAAAGATGAGTCTTACATCTTCATTTTTAACCATCGTTCCTTTCTCGATGCTCCGGTCATCCCTATGACTGTACCTAAAGAGGTCAATGCCATTGGAAAAAAGGAGCTTTCAAAAATCCCAATTTTCGGTCAGGTCGTAGGCAAAGTGGCCGTCTGGGTGGACAGGTCCAACCCAGAGTCAAGGAAAAAAAGTTTAGAGCGGGTCACCGAAATAATCAAAAGAGGAACCTCTGTAATGATTGCTCCAGAAGGAACAAGAAATGATTCAGAGGAGACCTTGCTCCCGTTTAAGCATGGAGCTTTCCGATTAGCCGCTGAGACTCAAACCTCTATTCTACCTATGGCCATTATCGGTGCAGACAAAATCTTACCAAAATCTTCTCTACTTCTTAGCCCAGGAAAGGTCAAGGTGATTTTCTCTGAAGCCATAAAACCTCCCAAAGAGGCAGATCCAGACTCGATTAATGAACTATTGGAAAAAGGTAGAAACAGGCTGGAAGCAATGATCCTAACCCACGAATAATCATTCTTCCTCGAATACCGCCGCCTCATGGGTCAGCTCTTCAAAGAGACCATAAATCGATAGGTAGGTCACTGGAAGAGAAATTAAGATCCCAACTCCTAAGGCCAGGATTCCAAGGGCATTGATTAAAACGAACACAAGGACCAAGAGGAAGAATTTAACCCAATTTCTTGTTACCAGCCTCCTACTAAGTTCCATACTTGTCCAAAATTCGAAACCTCCGAAAATTCCGAATAAAAGGCAGAACATATAGCTGACGCCGAGATATATACCCGGAATTACAAATAAAAAAATTCCTAAAACGGTAAGAATACTACTAATCAGGTTAATCAGAACAACCGGAACCCAATATTTAAATCCATCAAAGAAATCTTTGAATTCATGTTGATCGGAAAGAAGGTTTCTACAGTAGATAAAGTAACCAGCGGTAAGCGTGTATTGGATGATATTGGAAATCAGGCTCACCATTGGGGTTAAACTTACCACCATTACGATG
>CAZLUY010000508.1:0-2523 GCA_964562785.1 uncultured Limnohabitans sp.
GGTCAAGGTTCATCTCTCTGGTCAACCCGATAAGGAACATCATCCCTTTTCTGACTAGTCATTTATTTGCCTGAATAGCTATCTGCCAAATCTTCCTTTTTCAAAAATTGAATGGAATGACTTATTCATTTCTTAATCTTCAGTTTTTTAGAATATTTAGGAAAATTCTCAAACGGGATTTGATTAGAACCCCATTTCAAAAATAGGACGTCTTTTTAGTCATTTTGGGAGAAATCTAAACCCTTCATTTCCAATTTTTTTGAATAAAGAGTCCATTCCTTGGAAATTTTAACTCAGCACTAAAATTATTGATTTAATAATATTTTTCTGTTTTATAGAAAATATATCAGATCAATCCCTGAATGATTGAGGTAATTTTAAAAAAAGGAAATTTTTCTGTAATTTTTGGAAATTTTCAAACCTATTAAACTATAACCATAATGCAAGAGGGATTATATCAATCTGCTTTTGAGCGAGATTCCTGTGGCATCGGTGCAGTGGTGGATTTAAGTTCTGAACCTACCCACGAAACCATTAGCAATGCCCTTTTCATGCTTAGCAACATGGAGCATAGAGGAGGTCGAGGCAGTGATCCCAAAACCGGTGATGGTGCCGGTATTCTCATTCAAGTTCCTCATGACTTCCTAAAAAGAGTTACTTCCAGATCAGATATTCAATTGCCAGAAGCAGGAGAATATGGCGTGGGAATGACCTTCTTTCCAAAGAACAAGCAGCTATTCAAAAACTCAAAAAAATTACTCAATAAACTAATCAAGGAGCTTGGTTTTGAATTGATCGGCTATAGGCCGGTACCCGTTGATGAGACGGTTCCTGGATCCGGTGCTTTGGATGTGATGCCGAATATTGAACAGCTATTTGTACGTCATAAAGATGGACTTACAGGGATTGCTCTTGAAAGAAAGCTTTTCGTCCTTAGAAATTATGCCACTAAAGAGATTAACTGCCAGATTCCTGGAGTCAATCACTCTTTCTATTTTGCTAGTTTAAGTAGTCGAACAGTTATTTATAAAGGACAGCTGAGGACAGATCAGGTGCTGGATTTTTATAAGGATTTACAAAATCCTCAAATCCAATCTGCCTTTGCGATAGTTCATTCCAGATTCTCCACTAACACGTTCCCGAATTGGAGACTTGCACAGCCATTCAGATTCCTTTCTCACAATGGTGAAATCAATACCATTAGAGGAAACCTGAACAAGATGAAATCCAAGGAGACTCTGATGAGCTCAAAGTATTTCTCTGAAGATGAGCTTGAGAAGCTACTTCCCGTGACCAACAAGATGAATTCGGATTCAGCGAATCTAGATGCCATGGTTGAATTGCTGACTTTGAGTGGGCGATCTTTGCCTCATTCCATGATGATGCTGGTTCCTGAGGCGTGGCAAGACAATTCAGATATGGATCGGCAGAGAAAAGCTTTCTATAAGTTTCATGCCTCACTTGTTGAGCCTTGGGATGGTCCAGCTGCGCTTTTATTTACTGACGGCAAGTCTGTGGGAGCCACTTTGGACAGAAACGGTCTTCGCCCTCTCAGATATTTTATCACAAAAGACAAGCGGCTTATCCTTTCTTCAGAAGCTGGAGCCTTACCAATAAGAGAAGCGACCATAGAAGAAAAAGGAAGAATCAGTCCTGGAAGAATGCTTTGGGCTGATCTCGAAGAAGGCAAAGTACGATTCGATGAAGAAGTGAAAGCCGAGGTTTGTAGTAAATCTCCATATGAAGAGTGGGTCCGAGACCATCGAATAAAATTGAGGCTTTTGCCAAAACCGGAGACTTTGACGCACCCTTACTCCACAAAGGATATTCAAAAATCCCAGAAAATCTTTGGGTACACGAGTGAAGAAATTAAGCTCATTCTCGAGCCAATGGGCACAACAGGTTATGAACCTATAGGTTCCATGGGAGCTGATACACCCCTAGCTGTGCTTTCTAAGCAAAGTCAGCATATTGCTAATTACTTTAAGCAACTATTTGCTCAGGTGAGTAATCCTCCAATTGACCCAATCCGAGAACGATTGGTGATGTCTTTATTCACAAGGATAGGTGAAGGGCACAATATTCTGGATGAAAGCCCCCAGCATACCAAGCAAATTCATATCTCGCAACCTGTTTTTGTGAACGGGGATTTGGAAAAGATCCAACAGATGGAGCATCTGGGATACCGGTCCAAGAAGCTTTACTCCCATTTCAAGACAGATCAGCAACCGGGTCGCCTACTCGAAGCGCTAGACGAGCTTTGCAATAGCGCCGTGGAGGCTATAAATGAGGGTAAAAATATTCTTATCATCAGTGATAGAAATAGTGATGAAACCAAGGCCCCAATTCCTTCTTTATTGGCAATTGGAGCTGTCCACCATCATTTGGTTCGTAAGAAGCTAAGGACTCGCGCTGGCTTAGTTCTAGAAGCTGGAGATATCAGAGAAACCCATCACTTTGCAACAGCAGTTGGATATGGAGCATCTGCGATAAATCCATATTTGGCACTTGAATCATTGGTTG
>CAZLUY010000509.1:0-6591 GCA_964562785.1 uncultured Limnohabitans sp.
GCAGCCTTATTCTCAAGCAATCGAATCATCCATTCTGCGAGATCTCTTACATCAATGTATTGAACTACTTCATCGCTTGCTCCAGGAATAATAATCTCTCCTCCTTTTTCAATTCTGGCCATCCAGTAGGGAAAACGGTCAGTTCGATCGCCAGGTCCAACGATCAGGGTTGGCCGAACAATGATGGACCTGTCCCTACCGAAAGAATCAATAGCCGCTAATTCTGAGGTAGCCTTCATCACACCAAATTCGTAATTGGCTTTCTCTCTTTCTGTAGCATCAGATGGGATTTCAGTAACCACTTCTCGGCCTTCTGAAAAATCATCACCAAAATAAGGGTAGTAAACGCTTACTGATGAGGTATACAAATAGTAACCCACATTGTCTACCAATAGCTTTGCTGAATCCTCCGTCCATTTGGTCCTTCGTCCAGAGTTATCTATGACTACGTCCCACTTTCTCCCTTTTAAAGCTTCCAAGTCATTCTCACGATCTCCTACTAGCTTTTCAACCTTTGAAAAGAGCTCTTGATGTGTTGTGGGGATGGTTTTACCACGGGTGAAAATGCTTACATCATGGCCGCGCTCTAAGGCATAGCCAACTTGATGAGGTCCTAGAAAACCAGTACCTCCGAGAATTAGGATCTTTAGTTTTTCAGCGCTCTTTTTTGTTTTTGCTATCCCACTAAGTGGGTTAGCACCAATTAATGGGGGAATGCCCAAGGCTACACTTGTCTTAAGGAATTCTCGGCGGTTCTTTTTCATTTGAGGGGATTATGAAAAGATAATCTACTCATTCCCATTTAAAAATCAAGATTGGTTATTTATACCGAGATAACTTCGATGATTTAAACCCTGTCTGAGGATTTTATAAGAAAAATCCCCTCTAATTTTTAGAGGGGATTTCTTTACTTCAATTCTTCTCGACCGTCGGCATGCAGGGCAAATCGGCCTTTATCTCTTGGATGGGCCATTTCGCGTTCACCCCATGGCCAACCACCAAATTGCGTTCTTCCATACTCTCGCATGGTCTGTTGAATTTCTTCAACAGTATTCATTACGAATGGTCCATGCTGAACGACCGGTTCTCCGATTGGCTTTCCTTCAAGAATCAGGAAAGATGATTCTTCTGGACCATTTTTTATCCTTATGTCAGAGGTGGCTTCAGCTTCGATGATACTTTGAACTGAGATGCCTTGATCCTCAATGCTTATGTTTTCTCCCCTGTAAAAGAATATGGATCTGTTTGCTCCAGCGAGCGTCGCAGGAAGTGTCCACTCTGCATCAGCTTCCATTTTCACTGTGTATACACCAACGGCATTTTCAGGATTAGAAGCCCATGAGTTTGGAGTTGGATCAAGTGCTTCGGTTTCATTTATTTTTCCGGCAATCACTTGAACTCTGGTGTTTTTACCGGAAGAGTCTTTGTGATTGATGATTGGAATATCCTCCCTCCAAAGCATCTTAAAATGGGCTTCTACCATTTTAGAAGCTCTTGGAAGATTCAGCCAAATCTGGAATATCTCTAGATGATTATCCTTGTCTTCATGAACTAAAGGAAACATTTCCGAGTGCTGAACTCCTCGCCCAGCGGTCATCCATTGTACATCTCCTTTCATAAATCGCCCTGCTGCTCCAAGTGAATCCGAATGATCGACTACCCCTTTTTCATTTACTGTAATCGTCTCGAATCCCCTATGGGGGTGATATGGAAAACCTGGGATGACAGACCCATGGTACATACTCCAACCATCCTTGCCTTGAAAATCCTGACCGATATTTCGACCTCTCAATTCCTGACTATCTGGACCCATTGAAGAGTTCCCTTTAGGATACTGATCATTATGATAGGCACAAAAGAGGAAGGGATCCTGAGTTTGCCAGGGAAAACCAAGAGGTTTGATTTGCTTGATGCTTGACATGAATAATTGGGTTTTAAATGATCTGAATGAATAAGCATAATTCTACCTAAGAGGTTCAAAAATGTGCTTCCTTTCACTTCATAAAAAAAAGCCCTGATTCTTCAGGGCTTTTAATTATTTATTCGTTTGGCTTAAAGTCCAAAGCTGTAAACAAGCTGGAACATCAGGGATTGCTTTTCCTGAAGGAAACCGTATTCTCCTCTAACAGCCCAATGATCATTGAAGGTGTATGATCCTCCAAGTACCATGTTCCATTCATATAAGAGGCTTTTGTCAAACTTATAGTGTACAGTAGTATCTACAAGTCTATCGATCCCGTTTCGTAGTACAGTGTAGGCAGCTTGTTGCCTTAACTGCTCTGCCGGTGTTAAAGCATCCCATTCTGGGGACATCATATACTCCTCCCATCTCATGTCTAACTCTTCTATGTCCTCAGGGGTAATATTAAGTGCTTCATCAAATCCAATCTGGCCTGAAGTCTGACTCGCTAAGTTTTGGAATTGTGCTCCACCCCAAATTGCTAGCGTCTTAGATGGGTTAGTTTTATTCACGAATCGTTTAATTAGTCGCATTCCACTTACCTTGACCAAAACTGGTTCGTCCAAGCGCTTATTGGTGGTCCAGGACCAAGAGTAGTCCGCCTGAAGAACTAGGGGGCCAATTGGTACAAATGCTACACCATTGAATCCAAAATATTGGCCATCGATTTCTGTAATCGAACTTATTTCAATTGGACTGGTCAAGGTTATTGTTTGCTCACCCCAAACCTTACCTCCATAAACACCTACTGAAAGGAAAGGTAAAATCCATGACTCTAGCCTGAAGAAAGCTGTGTTGATTCTTCCTTCAGAGGGTCCGAATATAATCAGGTCAGAAATTGGTTGAAGTTCCTCGAAATCTGGGATTTCATCTCCCTGAGTGAATGCCATGGAGAAATTGTCCAACACGATCGGCTGCTTATTATAGATGGTACCAAAAGATGCTGCAAAAGGCAGAGGTAACTTGATTCCTCTCTGATAGGCTTTATCTCCCCAAATCGGCAAAATGTATGGATATTCTCCTTCTACCGCATTTGCTGAAGTATCCGCTTCTGCCATTACAGTGTCTGTGTTTTGATCCTGAGCAATCACTGGTACAGCGAGACATGTAATCAATAGGATTGAAAGATACTTCTTCATAAATGAATATTAGTTCCTGCCAAAGGTAGGGCTTTGCAGTAATAATTATCCAGTTTTGTAGTCGGTGATATAATTTTCACGCAATCAGTCAACTTTTTCAATATCTCCTAAAGTCCAATCCTTGAAGAATGTGGGTGATTCTGGACCATAAAGTCTAAACAAAAGAAAGAAATCTTCTCCAGTTGGTATCCAGTTATTTTCCAACCCTTCAGGAGCTTCTGGGCCAAAATATACATCCCATGAGCCATCATCATTTTTAATCATGCTTTCAGTGTTGGGAGTGGCTAGACCTACGCGCTCTGCATCTCTCACAAACCCTTTGGTCTTCATGCTATACACAATTACTGACCAGAAATCCTTAGCAGGAGTATCTGGTGGTACATTAAGTTTATAGGTATCCGTGCCATTCAACATATTTCCATCAGAATCCCTTAATCCGGTAAGATAGAATGTTCCACCTCCAAGAAACTTCGGTAAGAAAGTAATCCAGAAGTAGCTGCCTCCAGATCTTTCATCCACATAGACAAAATCTTCAGTTTCATAAGGGAATCCGGCTTGAGGTTGGCCTTCTGCAAAATTCCAGATTTGCCATTGGCTTTCACCCGGCCAAAGTGGAATGCAACCTTTCCCTTCAGTAATAAAATATTCCTGCATATAGTCATATGCCTTAGCTAGTCCTTCTGCTATTGCTTTTTCCTGAATAGGGGTTGGATTAAACTCTTTTCCCTTCTCTATACCCAAATCCTTTAGCAGGGAAACCATCACTTTGTCTTTCTCTCTTATTGGGTTTTGTTGTACGAAATCATTGATATCCTGAAAAAACGTTTCGTCGTAGTACGGGAGGCAATCATAGCCTACGTCAGTGGCATCCAGGTAATTCGTTGTAGGAGGATTATCAGCTTCAGAGAGATAATAGATCTTTATTCCTTTGGCATAGTTAGCTGCATCTTCATACGTACCATCATTGGTCAAAACCGGCCTAAAGGAAAATCCTAAAGTGTAGGAGTCTGATTCTCTAATTATATATCCATCTTCCGGTAAATCTCCTTCATACCCAGGAGGCACAATGAGGTATTTTCCTCCTTCACCTTTATCTGCTCCCCTTGGCCCAACATCTTCAATTGGTTGATCCCAAACGTTCACAATTGTACCGAAATAATTCACTTTATCGGTAGCTGGTGGAACTTCAATAACCAAGGGACCTGCTTCGCAATTGGGAGACCCCCAAGCATAAGCTGTTACATCATTTGCTGTTAGAAATCCATGTTTTGAATCAAATGGTTTGGTTAGATATACAACATCATTAATGGTTCCACCCAATTGATTTCTTGTTGCTTTCCAGAAATCAATAATTCCTACTGCCGGCATTGCCCATATGGCGGTTTGGGTCGCTCGTTGTACCAGGATTTCATATTGTAAATCCGAAATTTCTTCATTGCCTTTCTGAGCAAGAGAAACC
Organism: uncultured Limnohabitans sp.; assembly: GCA_964562785.1. GTDB lineage: Bacteria > Bacteroidota > Bacteroidia > Cytophagales > Cyclobacteriaceae > Algoriphagus. Next base: position 4,559 of record CAZLUY010000509.1, read on the forward strand.
TGACTCAAGCATAAAAGTAGACTCAGAATAAGAGTCGATGCTTTGAAAGTTCTTTTCATAAGTTCTTAAGTATTATAAAAATTAGATTAATTGACCGGAACAGCATCAGAAGGATACCACTCACCAGCGAACCATGGTTCTAGCGGGCCATACAGTCTGAAAATAGTGTTCCAACCTTTACCAGGAACTGTTTGAATCCAGTTGTTCTCAAATCCTGCTGGAGCCTCTGGACCAATGTAGATATCCCAGCTTCCGTCATCGTTTTGAACCAAACCTTCTTTGTTGTTATCAATTCCAGGGAATTGTTGATCCGTCTGAAGCATCGATCTGGTCTGATTATCATATATCGTAAATGACCAGAAATCATTCATTGGAGGATTGGCCGGAACGTTGAATTTATAGGTCTTGCTACCATCAAATGTGTCCCCGTTAGCATCTGAGTAAGCGATGGAATACTGAGATCCTTTTCCTACTATTTTCATAGACATCGCAGGCGTAATTCCAGTAGCATAGAAATGGAATGCACTTCTGGCATCCAATAGTCTTGCACCTGAATGCTCGAATAGGTAGCTCTTATAGGCCAGTGGATTTAGCCATTGAGTGCCGGGGAATTTGTATAAATATTCATTTCTTGGTTTTGCCATTTGAGTACGTACAATGGCACTTCCGATTTTCGCAGCCTCTTTCAAAATTCCCTGCATCCTAGCATCGGGCTGAAAGTCTTTTCCTTTCTCTATTCCTATAGCGGCTAGAGAACCTAAGATTTCTTTGTTTTCCCCTTCACTCGGCTCAGCCTGAATAACGGAGTTAATTTCTTCGTAGATTCTTTCATCCATTTTGTGAATGGTGTTGAACTCTTTTCCAGAAACGTTGACAAAATTCATCGCAGGAGGGTTATTTCTTTGGGACCAAGAATAGATCTTGAATTTGTCTTTGGTGTCCATAACGGCTGGTTGTGGGTCTCCGTCTTTCTGGAAGCCTCTCCAGATTACCCAATGCCCATAGGTGTTTGCCTGAGAAACAAAGTAGCCATCAGGTACCTCGCCTTCGTATCCGGGAGGAAGAATTAAGAATTTGCCACCCTGTCCTTTATCTGGGCCCAGTCGACCAAAATCAGCTACATACTTAAAGTAATGGTCATCAATAATTCCTAAAACATCTGGTGGTGTCTCAATTACCATTGGCTCATCTCCTAATTCAAGCCATGACATCATGTAGACCGATGTAGTATTGGCTGTAAGAAAAAGTGCCTTTGAGTCCATCAATTCTTCGAATAGAATTGCCGTTTCATTGGCAGGACCAAAGGAAAGAATTCCTTGCTTCATCGCTTCCATAGAGGCGATGTGAATCCCCTTCGTGTAAGCATCTACAGCATTGATCAAATCAAGATAATCGTAGACTTTATCTGCGGTTTCTGGCAATGGAACCCCGTCGAAAAAAGAAAGCTGACCAAGTTCTTCAGACTCAATTACATTTGGGCTTTCTATGCCGTCGGGGATTTCTGTTGTCATTGCCATTTTTGGAGCTTCAACTGTTGCTTGAGCGCCTGAATCTTGATTGGTATTTTCTGCACAGCCGGCAACAAAAATACCCGAGCCTAATACTAGGGCGGGGAAAATATTTAGTTTTCGCATTGATTGAATAGTCTTAGTTGATCAAAATATAGTTATAAAATTGATGTTTGCCGAAGTTGATCTCCGTTACTTTATTTATTTAACCGTTCTAAAGGCCTAGTTACCTTTAGTAGAAAGATTTGTTCGGAGAATTATAGCTATTTCTCAACACTCAATTCTTTCCAAATGAAGGGATCCAAATAATCTCTAATTGAAAATTGCTCGCGTCAAAATGCTGTTTGAGAGCGAAAGTGTCGGTGTACTTGGCTTGACTGTAAAATTTCTCTGGAACAACCCAGAAACCCAATCCAATGCCCCATGTATTCATTCGATCTTTGATGCTTGTATCCCAATACACATCGTTTCCTGAATCTTCACCAACTTGCCATGCATGACCAAGTTGAGCTGTAATTTCTGTTC
>CAZLUY010000510.1:0-2131 GCA_964562785.1 uncultured Limnohabitans sp.
TCGATGATCCCATCGACCTGGGCTCGACCCAAAAAAAGATCAATAAAATACTTTCTTCTATCATGCCTGAAAATGCTCCCGGGGATTTCAATCAGGCCATGATGGAACTCGGTGCACTGATCTGTTCTCCCAGATCCCCTAAGTGTGATGAATGCCCTCTTGAAGTGCATTGCATGGCGAAAAAACTTGAGCGTCATGAAAGCCTTCCGGTCAAACGGAATAAAACAAAGGTGCGTTCACTCTATTTCAACTATGTATTACTCGAATCAGATGAGGTCTATATTCATCAGAGAAATGAAGGTATTTGGAATAAACTCTATCAATTTCCTTTGATAGAAAGTGAAAAAGAGTTGAACGAAGAGGAATTTGTATCACGTTATTTTAAGGGTGAACAAGGTCTGAGGTTGAGGGTTTCGGCAAGCTATAAGCATCAACTCAGCCACCGAAAGATAGAGGTGAAATTCTGGATGTTGAATAAGAAGAAAGACAGCATTTTTTCCTCCTCCTTTGCCGTTAAAAAGGATCAATTGAGTACATATGCAATGCCCCGGATCATCACACGATTTCTGGAAAGTGATGAAGCGAAAGAATATGGGCTTGTATAATCGTTCAGAGGCATTATCTTTGGTCAAAACTTAATCACATGGCAGGAGTAAACAAGGTAATTTTGATCGGAAATCTGGGAGCTGACCCTGAAGTCAGAAGTTTGGAAAGTGGTGTAAAGGTGGCGACCATCAATCTTGCTACTTCTGAGAATTTTAAAGACCGCAACGGAGAGCGACAAACGCACACTGAGTGGCACAGAATAGTTCTTTGGAGAGGTCTGGCAGAAGTTGCCGAACGCTTTCTCAAAAAAGGATCCCAGGTCTTTGTCGAAGGTCGTTTGCGTACCCGCTCTTATGAAGATCAGGATGGAAAGACCCGCTATGTGACTGAAATTGAAGGACGCGACCTGACCATGCTTGGCAGAAGAGAAGGTGAGTCTGCAGCACCGGGTAGCGAGGCTCCGTCTCCACAAGCACCTGCTGATAACAAGCAGGATGAGGCGGACGATCTTCCGTTTTAATTTTCTATATTGTTCTATCAATAATTAAGGATTGGAACCTCCCTCAGAAGCATTTTTTCTTGATTCTTTTTTAAATCAAAGCCTGCTGCAGGATATCGGCATGTGGGCAGCTTTCACTGTTCTATTGATCATGTCGGCCCTGATCTCAGGATCAGAAGTAGCTTTTTTCAGCTTAAGCCCAATTCAAGAGAGAGAATTGGGTGATTCGGATCATACGAATGATAAGCTCATTCAATCACTTTTACTTAAGCCAAAAAGACTTCTGGCTACTATATTGATCAGCAACAACTTTGTAAATATCGCCATCGTTGTCCTCTCAAGTTTTTTGATCGCCCGAATGACTTGGATGGCTCAATTGTCTAGCCAGATGATCTTTTTTATCCAGGTGATCGTGGTTACGTTTTTGATATTGCTTTTCGGAGAGATACTTCCAAAGGTCTATGCTAATAATCACGCCATCAGACTGGCCCGTTTCATGGCCCCCTTCCTTGTATTTAGCTCAAAACTTTTTGGTTGGGCAGCCTGGGGACTCATCCGTTCCACCAGTTTTATTGACAATAAACTGAGCAAGAAACAGGAAGGTTTGAGTGTGGAAGAACTGGAAGAGGCCTTGGAGCTAACAAAAGATAACCTTCAGCAAGAGGAGCGAAAGATCCTTAAGAGTATTGTTCGTTTTGGGAATACGGATGCTAAGCAGATCATGACTCCGAGAACACAAGCCAAAGCTTTTGATCATTCCATGAGCTTTGAGGAATTGATCAATGAGATCAAGGATATTGGTTTCTCGCGAATTCCCGTCTACAAAGAGAGTTTTGATGAGATCGTGGGTGTACTTTATTTAAAGGACCTGCTGCCTCATATCTCAAAGGAAAATTATCGTTGGCAAAAACTACTGCACAAGCCTTTCTTTGTGCCTGAGAATAAAAAGAGTGATGATCTTCTAAAAGAATTTCAACGGAAAAAAGTCCATCTTGCCATCGTTGTCGATGAGTATGGAGGAACCTCAGGCATCGTTTCCTTGGAGGATATTATGGAAGAGGTGGTTGGAGAGATCACCGATGAATT
>CAZLUY010000511.1:0-2307 GCA_964562785.1 uncultured Limnohabitans sp.
TTTGAAGTCAAGAGGGGATAAGCAGACGATTATGTTAGGTTTCTCTGATGGAACCAAGGACGGCGGTTATCTGACTGCAAACTGGTCTATTCTGAGAGCTAAGGAGGAGTTAACGCAAGCATCTAAGGAATTCGGAATAGCCGTGGTGTTTTTTGACGGCCGTGGGGGACCTCCTGCGAGAGGTGGAGGAAATATGCATAATTTCTATGCTTCCATGGGAGAGAAAGTCGAAAATGCTGAAATACAGGTGACCATCCAAGGACAGACCATTTCTGCAAACTATGGTAAAAGAGTTTCCTGTATTTACAACTTCGAGCAGCTTCTCAGTGCTGGGATGGAAAACCATCTTTATTCCAATGAGGATAATAATTTGAGTGGATCACAAAGGGAATTGATTCAGGAACTTGCTGATAAAGCTTATGAATCCTATAAGGATTTTAAGAGCGATGATCGGTTTGTGCCATATTTGGAGCATGTGACTCCTTTGAAATACTTCGGCATGACCAATATTGGTTCGAGACCCTTAAAGCGAGGAAAAGGTGAAGGATTAAAGTTTGAAGATTTAAGGGCTATACCTTTTGTAGGATCATGGGCTCAAATGAAACAAAATATCCCTGGGTTTTATGGAGTAGGAACTGCGATAGAAGATTTGGCCAAGTCGGGTCGGGTAGGAGAGGTGAAAGACCTTTATTCTAATAGCCTGTTTTTCCGTACTTTGCTAGGTAACTCAATGCAGTCTCTCAAGAAATGTTTCTATCCAGCGACTGCTTACCTTGAGGACAATGAAACTTATGGAAGCTTCTGGAAAAAGATGTCAGATGAATACGAACTGTCTATAGCGAAGCTTTTGGAAGTTTCGGAGCAAGAAGAGCTTATGGATGATAACCCTGTTAGTGCAAAGTCCATCGAAATCCGCGAAAGAATTGTACTTCCCTTGATTACTATTCAGCAATATGCTATTCAAAAGATGTTAGAAACTGGTAAATCTGAAAAGACTTTGCAAAGACTGATTCTTCGAAGTATGTTCGGAATAATCAATGCAGCTAGAAACGCGGCGTAAAAGGTTGCCAGCGGTTAAAAAAAAGCCCTACTGAGTGATCAGTAGGGCTTTTTTAAAGTTTTGCGGAATTAGTCTTTGCTAATAATTCCGTCTTTCAGCATTCTGCTAACAACCACCTCAGAGAAGACAGCAGAGAAGCTTTCAAGATCTGCAGGATTAGTTGTTTCAGACTGTGCTGACCATACTAGTTCTTCAGACTGTACATCGTAAAGGTTAATTTCTATGTAGTAATTCTTATCAGTAGTGTAATAACCTGGGTCATACATTACTGGGCTATAATAAGAGTAGTATCCATAGAACCTCCCATAATATCCACCGTAACCCATTGGAGAGTACATTGTAGTTCCTGGTACATATCTAGTTTCAGAAGTCTGGTCAAGAAGCGCAACAGTCAAAATAGCCTGTGATCCTGTTGCCTTAATTTCAGTTAGAATTCTTTCTCGGTCCTCTTGCTTAGATTTATATCCAGGAGGTATAATAGTCATACTGCTGATAGCATCTACTTCTTGAGAGTTAAGGAGGTTGTCCAAGTCATTTTCAATAGTGCTACGTGCTACAACATTTTCAGTAATAGCGGTAACAAAGAGACTAGAATAACCTGCTGCCGGAGTATTAGGTCCTGTCCAAGATCCGGTGATCTTTGTGCTGGGTGAACAAGAAACAATACCAAAGATAATGGCTGCTAGAACTAAAAGATTGTGTTTTTTCATATTGGTGTTGATTGTAATTTATTTATCGATTTCAGTAAAAAGCTCATCAATAACATCTTGAGCCGCTTTCTGCTTTTTCTCATTTTTCTTAGGAAGTACTCGGGAGGCTGTGCCAACCCAAGCTACAGCATTGGTACTATTGTCCACAATGTGCATGGTGAGCGAACCTTCCTTATACTTATTTACTGGTACTTCTTTACTTTCCCAAGTATAGCTTCTCTGCCCACTGTACATAAATGGATCAGTTGCCAAGCTTGTAGTCCTGGTCTGCACTTTGTCCTCAACAATGATTCCTAGGTTGATTTTCAAATCAGGATTATCAGAGCTTCTTGAAAGTCCTCTTTGATTCATGGCATTGGTAATTTCGCTTTCCAAGAAGGAAATATTAGCCTCAAAATCCGGAGACTGTTCATCCATACCTTCAATACCATAAAAATCATAGGTTTTGAACTGGCTTAGATCAAAATCAGCGTATGCATCACTCACCTTTGAAGGTGCTGAACAAGCACTAATAATAAGTAAACAAATTGCTGTAAT
>CAZLUY010000512.1:0-5995 GCA_964562785.1 uncultured Limnohabitans sp.
GATGAAAAGACCCAAAAACAAAAAAATTATACTCACCCTGATTTTAGTGATACCTTTTGTCTTTGGAGGATTTATACCGAATGAAACGATGATGCCGGCTTTTCGGATGAAAACTATCGTTTTAGATGCCGGTCATGGTGGCAAAGATCCAGGGAATCTTGGCTCTAAGTCTCGTGAGAAGAATATTAACCTGGCAGTAACTCTTCAGGTTGGAAAGTACATCGAGCAGTATCTGCCCGATGTAAAAGTAATCTATACCCGCAAAGACGATAGCTTTCCGACTCTTTACGAGCGACCAAGAATAGCCAATAATAACAAGGCAGATCTATTTGTTTCTATCCATTCTAATGCCTTTTCAAATAAAGGGGTCCATGGAACGGAAACTTTTGTAATGGGTACCAAGCACTTCGATAGGAACTTTGACATTGTGAAGCGAGAGAATTCGGTTATTCTTTTGGAAGACAATTACGAAGAAAATTATGAGGGATTTGATCCTACTTCTCCTGAATCCTATATGCTTTTTAACCTAGCCTCAAAGGTGAATTTTGAGAATAGCCTGTCTTTGGCAGATCAAATCGAAACCCAGTTTAAAAACAGGGTAGGGAGATCAAGTAGAGGGGTTAAGCAGGGACCGTTTTATGTTCTTTGGACTCCATCAATGCCATCTGTTTTAGTGGAGCTTGGATTTCTATCCAACGCGAATGAGGAACGCTTTCTAATGAGCAAACAAGGTCAGGATTATATGGCTTCTGCAATTTTCAGATCCATACGAGATTATAAGAATCGTATTGAAGGAAATTAATTCCTTCTGAAAATGAATCATTTAGCCCTTTATCTGATAAATAGAGGGCTTTTTTTATATTCAGTCTTGAACACATGGAAGGCTGTCTGTGTTTCCTTCCAATACCCAAAATAACTTTATGAATCGCACACAAAACAGTCCTAAAAGCCATTCGGATCTGATCCAGCTTTTGAATGAGAAAATCGAAAAAACAAAACTTGGTGGAGGACAGGGTCGCATAGATAAGGAGCACTCTAAAGGCAAACTCACAGCCAGGGAGCGCATAGATTACCTTAGAGATGATGATTCAGAATTCCTTGAAATTGGTGCTTTTGTAGCTGATGGAATGTATGAAGATGAGGGTGGCTGTCCTTCAGGTGGCGTAGTCACTGGAATTGGTAAAGTATCCGGGAGGAGTTGTGTGATCGTAGCTAATGATGCTACCGTGAAGGCGGGGGCTTGGTTTCCCATGACTGCCAAAAAAAATCTTCGTGCTCAGGAGATTGCGATGGAAAACCGATTACCTATTATCTATTTGGTTGACAGCGCAGGGGTTTATTTGCCGATGCAAAATGAAATTTTCCCGGATAAAGAGCACTTCGGTAGACAGTTTAGGAACAATGCTAAAATGTCTTCTATGGGGATCGTCCAAGTAGCTGCTATCATGGGGAGCTGTGTCGCTGGAGGAGCATACCTTCCTATTATGTCTGACGAGGCCATGATTGTTGATCAGACGGGATCCATATTTCTAGCAGGATCATATTTGGTACGAGCTGCCATCGGGGAGAAAGTTGATAATGAGACTTTGGGTGGAGCCACCACGCATTGTGAGATTTCTGGGGTAACTGACAATAAGTATGAAAACGATGAGGAGTGCCTGGATGCGATCAAGAATATTTTTTCAACGCTAGGGGCAAATCCCAAAGCTGGTTTTGATAGAGTAGCATCTAAAGAGGCAGGGTTGTCTAACGATGATTTGCTCAATGTTTTTCCAGTGGATAGGGTAAAGCCTTATGACATGATGAAGGTTCTTGAAGGTCTTGTAGATGGGGGAGAATTTGAGGAGTATAAAAAGGATTATGGTAAAACCTTGATCTGTGGTACTGCAAGAATCGATGGATGGGCTGTTGGTATTGTGGCTAACCAACGGAAGATTGTGAAGACCGCCAAAGGAGAGATGCAAATGGGTGGAGTGATATACTCAGATTCTGCTGATAAAGCTGCCCGCTTTATCATGAATTGTAACCAAAGAAAAATTCCATTGGTGTTTTTACAGGATGTCAGTGGGTTCATGGTTGGGAGTAAAGCAGAACACGGAGGAATCATCAAGGACGGGGCAAAAATGGTGAATGCCATGGCTAACTCAGTAGTACCCAAATTCACCATTGTAGTTGGTAACTCTTATGGCGCTGGAAACTATGCCATGTGTGGAAAGGCTTATGATCCAAGATTAATCTATTCCTGGCCTACGGCTCAGATGGCAGTAATGTCGGGAGCCTCAGCAGCAAAAACTCTTTTGCAGATAAAGGTTGCCGCCATGAAAAAGAAGGGACAGCAGATATCTGAGGAAGAAGAGGCGTCGTTGTTAGAAGAAATAACGGAGAAATACAATGCTGAATTAAGCCCATATTATGCAGCCGCAAGACTTTGGGTCGATGGGGTCATTGACCCTTCAGAAACTCGTAAGGTCATCAGCATGGGAATCGAAGCTGCTAATCATTCACCAATTGAGGAACGCTTCAATGTAGGGGTCATTCAGACTTAATTATTTTTCCTAACTTAAGTTACTAGGCTTGAGAAAGGAATTATTTATGGACTTATCAAAAGGAGAATTAGAGGCGTTGGTTTCACTTCTGGATGATTCAGATCTGGAAGTTAAGAACCATGTCCGAGAAAAGATTATCTCCCTAGGTTCACAGATTATACCTTTCCTGGAGGAAAAGTGGGAGAGCAGTTTTAATCCGGATATTCAAAAGGAGATTGAAGAGTTAGTTCATGATCTTCAATTTTCAATTCTTAAGGAACGTCTTCTCAATTGGAAAAACTCTGAAGATCAGGACCTCCTCACTGGCCTTTGGATAATTAATACCTATCAGTATCCGGATGTGGAATATGAAAAACTCCATGCCGAAATGCATCAAATTTATTTTGAGGTTTGGACAGCCTTCAAAAATGATTTAATGCCCTACGAGCAAGTCAAAGCTATCAATAGTGCACTTTTCACGACTCTTCGTTTCTCTGCCAATTCCAAAAACTTTCACTCGCCAGCTAATAGTATGCTGTCGTCCGTGCTAGAAACAAAGAAAGGTAATCCAATTACCCTTTGTGCGATTTACTATCTCGTGGCTAGAAAGCTAGGACTGCCAATATATGGTGTGAACTTGCCGAATCTATTTGTGCTTACCTATAAGTCCTCCGAGTCTAACTTTTACATCAATGCTTTCAACAAAGGTTTGATTTTTAGTAAGCAGGACATTAAAAACTATTTGGAGCATCTGAAAATAGAGCCGAGAGATAGCTTTTTTGAGCCTTGTACACACCTTGATATCATCAAACGATCTCTAAGAAATTTGGAAAATTCTTTTGAGAAATTGGGTGAGGTTGAAAAGGTGAAGGAAATAAAGGAACTAAAGGAAATTCTGGAAGATTAGATCAAAAGGTCCTCACGTTACAACCCATGGTTCTAACTTTAGAGGGACTAGGTTCCTGCCCTTTTAGAATTTGATTGATAGCCCTTTCAAAATGTCTTTCTGAAACACTTGATTCCACTTGTGGATTATTGTCAAAAGCACCTCTGTAGGCTATTTTTAATCCTTCATCCCCCCTTGTCAGCATTATGATTTCGGGAATTTTTGATATTTCGAAGTACTTGGACAGTATCTGGTCAGGGTCAGAAAGATAAGGTATAGATATGCTATTGGCTCTTATAAAATTCTTGATTTGATCGGGCTGACTGTTTTCTGTTTTATCCGGATTAAGGAGAACGAAAGAGAAGCCTTTTGAACTGTATTCATTGATAATGTAATCCAACCTGGATTCATACATCCCTGCGAAAGGGCAGTTTTCTGCATGTGAAATAACCACCAGAGCTTTATCAAAATTGACTTCTCCAAAATTGAAGTTACTTCCATTGGTAAGGTTGGTAGTGGACAAGTCTTCTATTCGCTGAGCTGTAGCCAAAAGGTTAGCAGAAAGAAAAAGGAATGCTATAAGGAGGGCTTTACGCATTTTTTACCAGGTAGTATAAGTGAGTACTAAGTCTTTAAGCTTGGATACTTCCACTCTAAACCTGTGATTGTATCCTTCCAGGCCATGAATATTCCCGAAGATGACTTTGGAATCTTTACCAAAAGGTTCCAGGTAAATATTATCTCTAAATGAAACTCCTCTTCTCCCTTGGCACTTGAAAATAGATTCTTTCGCTGACCAGGCTAAAGTATAGTGATAGGCGTCATCTTCCAGAAAGTCAAGCTCTTCTTTGGCTAGAAACCGTGGTCCAATTCGTAGAATCTTCTCTCTGACAGGTTCTAAATCAATCCCAACAGGGCATTCTTTGTGATAAATCGCTGCAGCGTATCCATAGGTGTGAGTGAGTGAAACAAAACCTTCTCCGGTCATGGACAAGTTTTTACCATGTTCGTCTTTGTAGAAGCCAGGATAATCAATGCTCAGGCAGTTGAGCGCCTCAAAAATAGCCAATCTGGAGGAGATCCATTCAGACCTCTTTTCGTGGTGGGAAATGTTAGCCATAGAAAGTTTTTCCCTAAAACTTAAAAAGTGCGGGATTTCACCATTTTCAGCTTCAATAATCTTGATTGCCAAGGCTGATGAGGTGCTTATTTTTTCTATTTTTGTTAACATAGGACTTAGGGAATGCTCCCTGAAGAGACCTAAGATAAGGCAAAATTGCAAGTAAATAAATTACACACACTTACTGGTCACAACGATTGTATCTATGCTCTGTGCGAGGGGGTAGACCCACGCTATTTTTACACCGGTGCAGGGGACGGAATGGTCGTAGAATGGGATTTGGACGAGCCGAAAAACGGTAAGTTAGTCGCGAAGCTTGAGCATTCAGTTTATGCCTTGGAAGTGGATAAGCAAAGGAACTTACTCTTCATTGGACATAATTTTGAAGGCATACATGTAATCGACCTGGATGAGAACAAGGAGCTTTGGTCACTTAAGATTACAGATCAGGCCATTTTTGATATCAAGGCTTTTGGGAACGAACTGTATGTCGGAACTGGTGACGGAGTTTTGGTCATCTTGGATATAGAGGAGAGGTCTATTTTGAAGCATATCAAGCTTAGCTCAAAAAGTATTCGGGTGATGTCAATAGCTTCAAGAAAGCGACATCTTGCCCTTGGACTCAGTGACCATACCATCAAGGTTTTGGATATGGTGAATGATTTCCAGCCCATTGCGAACTTGACCGAGCATACCAATTCAGTTTTTGCCCTTGGATACAGTCCCGATGAAGATTACTTGGTTAGTGGCGCTAGGGATGCTCATATGAAGATATGGAAAACCATTAACTATCAGCTTGACGAGGATATCGTGGCTCATATGTACGCTATCAATTTCCTTCATTTTAATGAAGACGGGGAGCGGCTCGCCACCTGTTCAATGGATAAATCCATCAAGGTTTGGGACTTCCCCAAGCGGAAGCTTAGAAAAGTATTAGACAAAGCCAGAAGTGCTGGACATGGCACTTCCATCAATAAAGTTTTTTGGAGCAGTTACACGGATCAGCTGGTAGCTGTCTCAGACGATAGAACTATCTCCATCTGGCAAATAGAACCCATACATACATGAAATTGAACCCTACGGCCATTCGCCAAAAAACCTTTGACACCTCATTTAGAGGATTTGAAAAAAAAGATGTTTCTGATTTCCTAGCCGAAGTGGCTGAGGTAGTGGACCAACTGCACAAGGATAATATCGACCTCAAATCCAAACTTCAGAATACGGAGGCAGAGGCAAAAAGACTTAAGGACGTAGAGGATTCATTGTTTAAAACCTTAAAGACTGCTGAAGATACCGGTGCTAGTATTATTGAGGAGGCAAATGAAGCAGCAGATCAGATCATTAATGAAGCCAATAAGATGGCGGAGACTACTACTGCCCAGGCCAACGAACTTTATCAATCAGCGCTAGCTAAGGCTCAAAGTCAATCAGATGTAATTATTGGTGCAGCCGAGAAGAAAGCCA
>CAZLUY010000513.1:0-4682 GCA_964562785.1 uncultured Limnohabitans sp.
CTCTCAGGATGCGTGTCCGAATATTGACCTTGATATTCATCCCTGTCAAAAGGTTGTGGATACTTTATTAGGTACTCCTCAATCTCATCCAGATCAACAATTATCCAATCATCTTCAATCCTACTTTGAAATTTGTGAAGAGCTTCGGAATTATTATAGGCACTTACACCTGTATCATACCTGTAATCCCAATTGTGTAGGCCACAAATCAAATTATCTCCATCAATAAAGCCATCGGCCAAAAGAGCCCCTCGATGCAAGCATCTTCCATATAAGACAGATGCCTCATTGCCGTACTTAATAATTACAAGATCGAGGCCATTGACCTGGGACGCGGTTGGCTCTTTTTCTTTAACTGAGGAAAACTTGATAAGCTGATGATCTCTCATTCTTTTGGACATTTCTTTAACCATAGAATATAGCTAAATGTCCTCTACAAACAAGATTCTTATACCTGCCTATGGTTTTCTCTTCTACTTCTCTGCCCGATAAAACACATCTTGTAAGGCGTCACGAATATCAAGGCTGTAGAGCTGTCTGTGGTCTCTTGTAGGATAAACCCGGTTGGATAGAAAAATAAATGTGAGCTTCTTCTCGGGATCAGCCCAGACAAATGTTCCTGTAAATCCAGAATGACCAAAACTCTTTGAGCTTGCTAAAGGTGAAGGATAAGCTTCCGCCATGGGTCTCTCGGCATTGTCAAGTAATGGTTTATCAAAGCCCAGGCCTCTCCGGTTTTCATTTTCGGGATATTGCACTTCGATAAACTCTTTAACCACCTCAGCAGAGATTAATTGCTTTCCATCCATCGCTCCGTAGTTCTGATATAAGAGCATCAGTTTTGCCAGATCATCTGCAGTGCCGAACAGACCTGCATTTCCTGACACCCCTCCTTTTAATGCTGCATTTTCATCATGAACCCAGCCTTTGGTTAGAGTTTTACGAAAAACCGTGTCCATTTCTGTAGGAACAATCTCATTGTCGAAGTCCTTATCCATAGGCAAGAAGCCCAAGGTTTCACTACCAATTGGCTCATAGAAATTCTCCTTCAGGTAAGTTTGATAATCAGTCCCTGAAAGTTGCTCGATCAACCTGGGAAAAATTAGAAATGTTAATCCTGAGTAAACGTATTTCTTTTCCTTAGAGACTTTGGACTTAGTAATCATTCGATTCATTTTTTCTTCAAATCGATTACTAACGTAGAGTCCATCATAAATCTGACCCTTGAATTCCTCATCAGATGAAGGATGAACGAATTTCTTTTTGATCTTTCCATTCTTACGGACGACTTCCTTTAGGAAAACTATGTAAGGAATTAGCCCTGCCTGGTGCGCCAAAATCTCCCTGAGTGTAAGATCTTTCTTGTCCTTTCTTTTTTGCCAGGGTTCCCAATAAGTACTGAATGGCTTATCCAAATCAAGCTTACCCTCTTCCACAAGTTTCATCAGGGCTGGCAAAGGTCCAGAGATCTTTGTGACTGAAGCCAGATCATAGATATCATTCAATTGTACAGCCTGCTCTTTATTATAGGTATGGTAGCCATATGCCTTATGAAAAATGACCGTGTCATTCTTTGCTACTAAAACCTGAGCGCCAGGAAAGGCAAGGCTGTCAATCCCCAGCCGCATAATGGAGTCAACCTTTTGGTAGATAAACTCTTCATCTAAACCCATGTCGGACGGTGTGGCATGAATTAATTCACGCTGTCCTAGGGCAACCTGAAGCGATACAAGATGCAGGAATAGCAAAAAGCTGACTTTCTTCAAACCTTTGAAAGTTATGTTGTAATAAAATGGAAAAGCCTAAAACTGGAAGCCAAACCTCAAATATGGGCCATATATCCTTCCCTGATAAATCGTCTCCCGTACTTCACTTTCGGTATTGACGTAGTAATTTCTGAATCCTGTAGCCATATGAAATGTGGGAGTAAAGTGATACGTACCCTCAGCATATAACTGGTAAGAATTAATATTTCTAATTGGTCCGAAGTCTGAATATCCCTCCAACTCAATTCTAGGCCATGGCCGGTAGATCAGCTGAATAGCTACAATAGGATCCCACCAAAACACACTTCTTTCCCCCTCAAAAGTAATATCCTTAATTTCTGATGATGCCTCTATTTTGGTATTTAGAATTCTTGCTCCAAGAGAAGTATTCAGATTAAGATTTTCCTTCTTAACCAGACGATATCCGGCAGTTATTTCACTTGTTAAGTATGAAAACCTATAGGAAATACCTTCTGTTATTAGCTGAAAAGGTGTGATTGCCTCACCATCAAGAACTAGAGAAGTGACACTCGCGGCAAACACAAAGTTTTTCGTTTTGAACTCATTTGAAAGCATTAGGAAAAACTTCAGGTTGGTAATTACATCATCAAAGCCAATGTCAATTTCATACTTAGGAGGAGGTGGAATTGGAAATTGTACAGGCCTTGGAGGCGCAATTATCTCCCCCTTAATCCCCAGTATCCAGAAGAAAGGACTAATTTTTAATTTAAAATCAACATAATTTTTTTCCGGTTTATCCTCTTCAATCTCCTGAGCATTTGATATACCGCTAGAGACAAGCAAAAGAACAAATGTGCAAGTAACACCTATTAGGATAAACCTTCGAAGTGGATTCTTAATCATGTAAATATTAATGGGGCGATCTCAGGATATGATTTGAATCTAGCAGAAAAAATTGAAATCTGATTATGTCAACTTCTATATCTTGCAAAAACAGAATAGCCCAATATTCATTCTAATCTTTTGAATAATCTTCCATGAACATAATTTCAGTAAGAGATAGGCCAGATATAAAAGATACAGCCATTGCCTACCTTCAAAAATCCTGGCCGGAGGTTCTACCCATAATTTATGAGGATTGTATTTCTCATAGCATTGGAGCTAGAGACAGTCTTCCTCAGTGGTATCTATTGGAGAAGGATGAAGACATCATCGGTTGCGCTGGTCTGATCACAAATGACTTTATAAGTCGAGGAGATTTATATCCTTGGTTTTGTGCTGTTTTTATAGAAGAAGAGCATCGTGGTCATGCCTATAGCACTAGGCTTATTGATAAAGCAAAATCAGATGCTAAATCATTTGGATACAAGTACTTATACCTTTGCACTTCACATATCGGTTTATATGAAAAATTTGGGTTCTCCTACATCGGTGATGGATATCATCCTTGGGATGAAAGCTCAAGAATTTATGAAATAGAATTATAGGTTTTGGCTTTGGGTTGAAGTGAAGCAACCAATTCTCAATAAGGATCATCTACCTCTTGAAAACCAACCAAATGACTATATCGATGAACTTTTTACAAATTTCTAAGCTCAGGTATCTATCCATTTCACTCTCAATTCTATGGATGGCAAACCTGGCTTTTTTACCATCCATTTTAGAGGCACAGACTATTTCTAAGATTGATGATTCCACCATTAGCACAGATGAACTGACCAATGAGATAGTAAGGCTCATGGAAAGCGGTAAAGTACATGGCTTGACTATCTCAGTGATGAACTCAGATCAAATGCTCTACCAAAAGGCATTTGGTACGAGTAACATTGTCGAGGGTACTGACTTAAAAATGACTGATGGCTTTTATGGAGCCTCTTTTTCCAAAGCTGTTTTTGCCTACATCGTAATGAAACTCGTGGATGAAGGGAAAATAGACCTTGACACCCCAATTCAGGAGTATCTTGACAAGCCTCTACCCGATTATGAATTTGAAAAGTCTTTCGAAGGCTATCAAAACCTTAAAGGCGATGAGCGATACAAACAGTTCACCCCACGGATGCTACTCTCCCATTCATCCGGTCTGCCTAATTGGAGATACATCGGAAAAATGGGGATCAATATGAACCGGGAACTAGAATTAGAATTTGATCCTGGAACCTGGTATGGCTATTCGGGAGAAGGCATCTATCTGCTTCAGTTTATTGTTGAGCAAATCACAGGCGAGGGCCTGGAAGACCTAGCACAGAGATACGTTTTCGAGCCTTTTGATATGGGAATGACCAGTTATCTATGGCAGGACAGGTTTGAAGGCAAAAGGGCTTTTGGTCATTACAAGAAGAAAAAAATGGTCCCCACTCAGCGCAGAGATGAGGCCAATGCTGCTGGAAGTATGGAAACCACTCCAGAGGATTATGCAAAGTTCATGAACGCCGTTCTCAATGCTAAAGGATTAAGTGCTGGCTCGTTTAAAGAGATGACTTCTGCTCAAGTAAGAATAAAAAGTCTCCAGCAATTCGGCTCAAATAGATTTGAGGAAGTAGATAATTATGATGACATAGAACTGAGCTATGGCTTAGGCTGGGGTGTCTATCAAACTCCACATGGGAAAGCGGTCTTTAAAGAAGGTCACATTGAGGGCTGGGAACACTACAGCATTCTTTATCCTGAAAATGATTTGGCCGTTGTGATCATGTGCAACAGTTCAAATGGAGAAAGCATATTCAACGAATTAATTGAAGTGACAGCGGGAGACACCTGGCTACCATGGTATTGGGAGTTATTTTACCCTTATAATATGTAAGTCATTTGATGGACGATCTCCTAAAGAAAATAAGAGCCTGCACTATCTGTAAACCATTTCTCAAGGATGGGGTCAGACCTGTTCTCAAAGCAAGACCAGATGCACGGATTGCTGTGATTGGTCAGGCACCAGGTAGTAAAGTTCACAAAACCGGT
>CAZLUY010000514.1:0-8047 GCA_964562785.1 uncultured Limnohabitans sp.
GAAAGTCTGAGAATTGGCATAATCGCTTTCCACAGCCTCATTCAAATCATCCAGGAAATCTTCAGATCCTCCTCGATTAACTTCCTGAAGACCTAGTGTCGCCAAAGCATTTCCAGGATCTAGCTCCAGTGCTTTTTGATAAGCCTTAATTGAAAGATCATTCTCCCCGAATCTTCCTAGAGCTCTACCTTTCTCAGAATAATAATCAGGATTCCGTGGATTATTTTCTATGGCCATATCATAGTAGTAGACAGCAGTTTCATAATACGCTAATTCAAAATGACATAAACCCAGATGGTAAAAAGCTTCAGCTGGGTTTTCACTTTGTGCTGTAATTATTTGGCTTACTCCTCCTTCACCTGGAGATCTTTTGTAGATGATCTGGTTTGTTTCTCCCTTTGGTAATTTGATGTAGGCAGCAAAGTCCTCAATGGCTCCATCATATAATTCCATTAAGTATCTGGCTCTACCTCGAATAAAGTAAGATTCTGCATGTTCAGGTCGCAGGTTGATGGCAATGGAATAATCTGTATTTGCCTTTACCAGATCTCCCATTCCCTGATAGGATTGCCCTCTCAGAAGGTAGGCTTCAGCATCACCAGTATTCCCTCGAATCCATTGACTGAACAAGGATTTGGCATCCTCCCATTCTTGCCGGTCAAAAGCCTCCATGCCTCTTTCCTTTTCATTCAATTCCTGGGAATATAGGGGGCTAGTAACAAGGATAAATAGGAAAAGGTAAATACTCCTCATCAGCGATTAAGATTGATTGGGTCTGAAGTTGAAACCTTGACTAAATATAGAGTAAAGTGTTCCTAACATCCCCAGGCTTCCTGTTAAATATGTATAAGCCTCATTGAAAAAGTTTCGTTCGAAAATACTGATAAGAGCTAAACAGATCAGTACAAAACTCACGACCGAAGCAGTAATCATGGTGGAGTTTCCATTTTTCTTTTCATAAGCCTTAAAAGATTTCACGTCCTCCTCCCGGACATGTTCTTCAATAAATTTTCGGAAAACTGGGCTAAAGAATTTCCATCTCACCCAAGTGTTCGGCTTATATTCTGAAGAGGGTGAAACAATTAAGCCCTTTTGGACTAAGGATGTGATGGCAGCTTTTTGGGAAGGGTTAAAGAAACCTTCATGCGCAAATGAATAACAAACCAGTTTTTCTTCGAAACCTAGTTCAATCCAAAGGTTGGCATAGAAAGCTTTGTTTTTCCTCAATTTTTTAATCAGCTCCCGGTCAGTTAGTTCTTCCTGTTTTTCAGTTTTCCCTACTGGCTTATACCTGAAGTAGAATTCTGAGAATATTTCTGAAAAGATTATTCGATCACTTTCATTTTCCAGAGAGAAATAAATGTCTTTCCAGGCTAGACCTGAGCTGATCACTAGACTACCAGTTTTGGATTTCTTAACCTCAGAGATTATCTCTGATAGCTTAGGCATAAAGGCAACATAGTCCTTTAGCAAATGAAAATTTTTGAGATGGATGGCCTTGTTATAGTCAATGTCCTTCCATTCACTTTCTATATTGACATCATATGTAATGGCTCCAGGTTGTCCAAGGATCTTGGTATCAAGTCCAATTATGAAATTCAGCTTTTGGCCCTCTTTTTCTTCCCCTCCGTCATCAAGTTTTGGAGTTACATAGAATAGAATTTCTTGAAGCTTTCTTATAAGGAGAATGATACAGGCTGTTAAACTTAAGAATAGTAGAAATGGCCAGATATAGTTGATTCCACCACCTCCATTTGGTTTAATTCCTGCGTTAAGACTTGCGGCTATAACAGAATTGTCAGGTGCAACAAAGTTTTCAATTCGTTCATCGTAGAAGTCTGTAATCGCAGCCATGGTGGTTCTTCTTGCCAATTCATACTCCGCTATTGTTGACTCCTTCAATGAATCCAATTGAAATTGCTCTTCTGATTCATGGTTGGAACTGGACTGCTGATTCCAAATTTGTGTCTCAAAAAGCTGAACTTTTGATTGGAGTATGTACCCTGGAATAAGGCCAATTAAGGTGAACCAAGTGCAAAGGAAAACTCTTTGAGGGGTCAAAAAGCTTTCGCTTTTAGCAAAGTCATTAGTTTTTGAAAATAGAAATTTCCAAGATGGCCAAAGCACAAGGCATAGAACTAGAGTAATTCCAAGAAGAAAAACTAATAGCCAGAATGATGAAAGGTTTTGATGCGCTGAATAGTATGCTGCCAAAACAACCCCAAATAGCAATACTGAGAGAATGAATTGACTTGAGATGAAAAGCTTCTTGTAGTAATCTAAGCTAGAAGCGGCCGGTAGATCTGATGAATTTTGGTCTAACCATTCTTCATTTCTTTCGAGCAGATAACTCAGAGTGGCAAACCATAGAACAATCAAACAGAAGAAAATGCCAAAATGAAGATGATTCCAATTGGCGTTGTAATAAATCCAGCCGACAAGCAATATGATTATCATTGCTACTAAGGAAAGAAACCAAAGTCTTGGTTTATTCTTTTCAGCTGGTTCCAGCCATTCGTAACGGTATGAAAAGGTAGATCCAGAGTCATATGTGAGTTTCCTCAGGTAGAAGACTGCACATACAAAAAGTACATAGCCAACCAGCGTTGAGATTGAGCCTAGGCCTGATAGGGCAGAGAAAACATGAATTAGATTCTCATTAACCAGAAAAACCATCCAAACCTTTTCATCATACTTATCCCCTTCAACTAGCTGTAGAATGGCAGTATATTGATACCCATTCAGATATAGTTTTACACTATGCTGTACCCTATCGGAATCATTGTTTCTCATCAAAGCTTCCATCTCAGTCCATTTATCCGATGATAGACCGTCTTTGATATTATTGATTGGGGTCTGAATCTTTTCGCTTTTATAAAGAACCTTCCCTGATTCTTTGATCAAGAGAAATCTATTCTGATTAGATAAATTACTGGTGTCTTTGTTCAGTAAATCTGGATTCGCCAGCCCAAATCTGAATACCAATGCATTTATTTTTGAGCTGTCTTGTTTACTTATTACGGATTCCAATTTACCCGAGCCTAGACTATAATGTGAATCGATATAGAGTTTGCCTTTAATGGAATCTTCAGAATCGTAATAGTTCACATAGTTTCGATTTGAAAGATCAATATTGGGCTGGGTCCACTTTAGGTCCTTTTCTTCTTGGCCTGGTTCATTAAGCTCAAAACGCCTGACCATCCATTTGCCTTTATTCTTTAGGCTATCCTTTTTGAGAGTAATTCTTTCCAGATAGTGCTTTGTGGTATCTACTTCTTCGAGTTGAGACTCCGAATCTGTTAATACATTGTCAAAATCCTCCTTTAGTTTTTCGACCTCTTTGGAATAAATATCTTCAGAATCAGGAAGATTTTTGAAGAATGAAAATGCAAAACCAAAAAGCAGGGTAAGTCCTGCCAAGGAAATACCAACATTGATAACATTAGCGCGAGTCAGGCGATCCCCTTTTGAGAGTTTCATTGTCCTTAGAATCGGGATACTGGCTAGCAAAACCAGAAGTGCAAAGGCAAGAATCGCAATAAAAAAGAAGTCAACCCTCAGACCCACTTTCTGAAATTGATCTTCCGGGAACAGACCAACAATAAATAGCTTTCGCTTTTCAAGTGATATTGGCGAAATAAATGCTTCATAAAGAATATCTGAAAAGACAATCTTTTCTAAATAGATGCCACTTGTTGTGGTGCCTAAAGAATCTTTTAAATCCTTTCTTGGCTTGAAAAGGCGATTTCCAACCCATTGCTTGGGATGCACTATGATTCCTGCGCTATCAGCTAGCAACAGGTAATCGAAAAGCTTATTGCTTTCCTGCTTTCTCAACAACCTCTGATATGGGACTTCAAGATTTGCAGAAAGAATGGTGTCTCTTCTTTCATCATAACCTCCTTTTACCTTTGAATTTTCTATACCACCAGGGATGAAAATGTCCTGTTTTCCAATATCCTTTTTTTGCGACAATGATACTTGGGGTTGATAATTAACAATTCTAAGCCCATCGCGAATTGTAAAGGCCTCTCTAGGAAGGTCTAGATTAGAAAAGGCCAACTGCGTGACATTTGGCCCGCTTGATCCTATTGCCTCATAAACTCCCTGGTTTGCTTTTTCGTCCTGGGACACCTTTGAATACCCTTTTCTCAGCACGTACCAATCTACCTGGTTGTAATAGTCGCTCAAGGCATTTATAACATCAAGCCGGGTAATAGAAATACTTCTAACCAGCTGTCGCTCCAGCTCTTTTTGATTATTTGATGATTGGACAAAGAGAAGCACACCGATTACGGCAATAACAGGCAAAAGGAAGAGCCAAATTTTAAAAGTTCTCAGCTTCATAAATCAAAAAGTTATAATGTAAACTAACTTTTAATAGACTGAAAATCAACTAGAATTGAATTCTAGAACTATAAGAAATGCGCTAAACCAAAAAAACAGACTATTTTTGCAAGCAATCAATAAAGGCCTATAATTTGCTTGTAAAGCTGGCCTAATACACACCGAATTATGAAAAAAATCGCCCTCCTTTTATCCACGGTTTTGTTGTCCGCAGGGCTTAGCATGGCACAGGAATCAACGGGATCCTTGGATTCAGGCACCATAGAGAGTCAGTTTGATTATATCTACAGAATATCTAATAACTATCAGGAGTATAAAGTAATTAAGCGAACAAGTCTTGATAAGCTGAAAAGCAATGTGCTGGATTCCCTTGGGGCGAACGGAGGGGTTGTTGCGGGCCTTAATGGTCAAATCCAATCTCAGCGAGATTCTATTGCATCCCTCAATTCCAACTTACAGCAAACAGAGAGTGAAAAACAGGAAGCCATAAGTGAAAAGGACAATTTCTCCTTTTTAGGAATAGGTATTCACAAAGCAGTTTACTCTACCATGATGTGGGTAATTGTTGCCGTATTGGCGGCGGCCCTTGGGTTTTTCTCACTTCAGTATTCCAGAAGTTTCAAGAAAATCAGAAAGGCTGAAAAAGACTTGGAAGAGGTTCAATCAGAATTTGAACAGCATAGAAAAAACACTCTGGAAAGAGAGCGAAAAATGAAGCGAGAGCTTATAGACGCTCAAATGGGTAAGAAATAATTTACAGCTCCTTAGGGAGCTATTTTTTTGATTGAGGTTTTATGAATAGCTCAAAAGAGAAGGTTTTTGAAGTTGCTGTGATTGGCTTAGGAGCCGTAGGTTCCTCGGTACTCTATCACCTATCCAAATCCGGCAAGGATGCCATAGGTATCGATCGATTTAGCCCACCGCATAAAATGGGATCGTCTAATGGGGAAACAAGAATTACCCGCTTGGCTGTGGGTGAGGGTGAAGATTATGTAGCTCTTGCCAAGCGGTCGCAGGAAATATGGGAAAAGCTTCAAGAAGAAACAGGGCAAGTACTTATCAATAAGTGTGGAGGTATTTTGATGGATTCGGGTCAGGTTCCCTGGGATAAGCATGGATCCGAGGGTTTTCTAGAAAGGACAATTGACTTTGCCAGAAATTCAAGAATTCCTCATGAAACGATGAACTCTGAAGAAGTCATTTCTGGCTTTCCAAATTTTAGCTTAGAAAAGGAGGGTAGGGCTTATTTTGAAAAATCTGCAGGTTACGTGCATCCTGAGAGGTGTATAAAGGTCCAGCTTGAAATGGCTAGAAAATTGGGAGCAGTGGTTTTGGAGAATACTCCTGTTTTAAAGATTGAGAATAATAGAGAGTATCAGCAGATTCAATTCGATAACAACGTAGTTTTTGCAAAAAAAGTGGTCATTACCGCTGGAGGCTGGGTAAAGGACTTTCTACCGGAGGAGATAAAGAACCAGTTTAAGATATGTCGTCAGGCACTCCATTGGTTGGAAATTGATCAATCCATTGATTGGGTCATTAAGCCAGTTTTTATGTGGGGGTTCGGACCAAATGCCGAGGATTTCATCTATGGTTTTCCTTCACTCGATAGTAAAAGTATAAAAGTAGCTTCCGAATCTTTCATTGATGTTAATCATCCGGAGGCGATTAAAAGGGAGGTTACTCGGGAGGAGCAAAGAGATTTTTTTGCACACAAAATTAGAGGAAGGCTGAATGGGCTTACAGGAAATGTGCTGAGATCTGAAGTTTGTTTTTATACCGTTACGGAGGATGCCCGGTTTGTGATTGAAAATCTACCGGATAACCCTGATGCCATTTATTCCTCAGCTTGTTCTGGCCATGGCTTCAAACATTCAGCTGCCTTGGGCGAGCAGTTGGCCGAAAAAATTTTAGGACTAGAATTAACCTTACCTGAAATCAAGTAATCAAAGGTTGTGAGCGGCAAAGGACTTGGTCATCCCCAGAAAGTTCTCTTCATAGACCTTAGATCCCGGAAAGAGATTCTTTAATTCATCTTTGCTCAAGAGCTTGATTTCATCCAAGTATTGCTGTGCTGCTTTTTCATCCCATTTTTCTAGTCGGCTCAGCTTTGTTTTTGTAAGAAGAAAGTGAACCCAACTTTTCGGCATGAACTGAGCAAAAGGTAAGGCATAGTGAGCCTCAATGGGGAAGTATTTATTAGGAGTCTGAATGAAGAACTTCTTCCCAACCCGCTGAACTTCTTTGGCCATCCGGGTTTGACCCTTAAGGTCATACAAATGTTCAATCACTGAATTAGAGAAAACCAGATCAAAGTGGTTGTCAGGATACTCTTTCATATCCGTAGCGTCTCCAATCACACCTTTTACTGATGAGTGAGAAGATTTTTCCTCATGTAAATTGAGCAAGGTGATCTCAACATTGGGCAAGGTTAGAATTTGACTATCCTTCCAAAAGTAATCTGTACCTCCTACATCTAGAATTCGTAACCTTTCGTTTTTCTCAAAGACACTAAAAAACAACGCTTCAAAATCCTGGAGGCGCCGTGCCCTAAATTTGGCTCCTAATGAGTTCGGTTGATCGGAGGATTGAAATAAATCTGAAAGGGAGCTCATCGACTAATATATCGGGATGGGGACACAAATAAACTCAAAAGTAATCAGCCTTGAGAATACTTTTCTTAATTTTACCAGCAAAGCGAAAGCTTTTAACCGAAAGAAACAACCCTTAGTTTGATAGGTTAAATGAGAGTTGCTTTCGATAGATTTTTATGAAAAGACGGTTCGACACATATTTTCCGTGGCTTTTTTCGATTGCTGATCTCGTTGCAACCAGCTCAGCTCTTTGGATTTGTAGTTTCCTCCTTGCATACTTTGGTCTTTTCCAGCAAGTATCAGCGAGTGCTCTTTTACCGCTTTCCTTCCTTTGGTTACTCATCGCAGGACTCAGAAAAGATTATGAGATTGGTAGAACTGATCGGTATGAAGCTACCCTTCGCCAATTAGTTGTTACTGTATTTTGGTTCATTGGAGCGATGGCTGTGCTTTGGGTTCCTTTTCATAAGCCTCAATTTCAGCTTCTTCCAATTCTTTTCTTTGCGGTTGGAATGACCCTTTTAATGGGGATATTCCGTGTAGCCATTCACATGGCACTAATCAAGTATAGAGAGAAAGGCTATAACTATAGAAATGCAGTCATTATCGGTAAAGGTGGAACTAGTCCAAGGCTTGCCGATGTGTTTAGGATACGCAAAGATTTCGGGATAAACTTCTTAGGGTATTTTGATAATCAAGCTCAGTGTGAGCAAACCCGCGGTGACGTGAATTCATTCTTCGGGCAGGCTAGTGATTTGGACTTGGATCTCATTTACATCCATGAGCATCTGGATAGTAAGACTGTTCGAAAGATCATCAACTTTGCCGACGAGAATTACATCAAAGTCAAGATGATTCCTGGAGGAAGCCTCCAGTTGGAGAAAGACCTATCCTTTTCCAGATATGGAGATTTCTTTGTTATCAACATCAATGAGATTCCTCTTGATAATGTATTCAATGCTGTCCTAAAGCGAGTATTTGATATTCTTTTTAGTGGCTTCATGATCGTTGCCGTACTTTCCTGGATGATTCCTCTAGTTGGATTTTTAATTAAATGGGAGTCTAGGGGGCCAATCTTTTTTATTCAAAAAAGAAATGGAATCAAT